>JACMLA010000195.1 GCA_014379815.1 Bryobacteraceae bacterium
CTAGACGTGTATGTCGACAATACGCGCGTGCTAACGAAGGTCATCGATGGCAGCGCGACCGAGCGGGTCTGGCAGAAACTCGACGTTGAGTTGTTGCCATTCGCGAATCAAACAGCTACGATCCGGCTGATTCAGCGCGTTCTGCAGGGGCCTGACAAATCGCCAGGCAACGCTTACTGGCGACGGCTGGCTTTGCGTTAGCCTGGCTAACACCCCGTAACTTATTCGTACATTGCCGCATGCAACTACGACAGGGAATCTCAATCCGTTACTGTGACACACGGATGACGTTAGCACACTAACGTCGAAACTAAACGCCCAGCGCTTAGTCTTAGGTGTGCCAGCAAGTTGCAAATACGGACAAGATGCCGAAGGACCCAGAATCCGAGCGCCAGACCTTACGGGATCACGGCAGTTGCAAAGCCCTGACCGATCTCACCCTAAAGCATCTCTCGAGTGACCCCTCAATCGGCCGTCGAAGGCGTTACCTGAAAGGCTCTGAAATCTGGGGTACTGAGGACAAGGCAGATCGTCTTTATATGCTGCAGCGTGGCCAGGTGCTCATTCTGATCAACAACTCGTCAGGGCATGAGGTTATTCTTCGGGTTGTCGAACCCGGACAGCCCTTCGGCGAACTTTGCTTTTGCGCGGAACATGGCGGTGTGCGGGAGAACTGCGCTCGCGCGATGACACAGTGCGAAGCAGTCGAACTTGACTTTAGCCGGTTCCTGAAGTATTTCGAGGAGAGCCGGAATGCTCTGAGAGAACTGGTTTTTACGCTGTGCACGCGGCTGGCTCAAGCCGAGCGTCGCATTGACGTGCTTTCTTATCGCGCGGCAGAGGATCGATTGGCACGGCTGTTGCTCCAGGAAGCAAAGGCCAAGGGAACACCGAGCACTAAACACCAAGGAGAGATGACATTACCTCTCAGCCACGAGGAGATCGCACTCACGGCTGCAATGAGCAGGCCCC
Source organism: Bryobacteraceae bacterium (assembly GCA_014379815.1). The sequence continues at coordinate 973 of JACMLA010000195.1, forward strand.
ACGTCACCGTCACGATGGGGAGGCTGCGGAAACTTGGGCTGGTCGACTATGGGCGAGATACTCAGCTTCGAATAAACATTGCCGCCATGCTTGACTTTGTCACAAAACCCAAGCGCACGACGAATCGTTGATTCTCAACCCGAAAAAGGAACCACTTGGTAAAACAAAGCTATCTCTCTGCGGCCGCACTATTGTTGGCCGGTTGCGGCCCCGATACGTCTGGCCCAAAATCACAAAACACCACTTCAAGGTCGGATGGTCCGGTGGTGGAAGCGTCGGTCAAACAAAACAATAACCCCGGTCACCAGTCCGGTAATGCTTCAGCCGGGAAGGCAGTGTTTCGTTTCGAAACGTTCGGTAATGAAGGCTTCTGGACAGATGCCATGCGCCTTCCAAAAGGGATGATGGACGCGAAGTTTACCCCTGTCCAGGCGCTGAAGGCAGGCTTGCAGGTGGACGCAGACGCGTTGGATCCTGCAACGGTGGCTGCAATAAAAAGGGAGCTTGCAACAGACCTCTCGCCGCAAAATGCGCCATTGCTGAACGACCCGAAGACCACTATCAAGCTGGTAAATGCCAATGCTGTGGTTGGGGTAGTCGCGGTAGATACCAATGGCGATGGCAAACTGACTGTCGAAGCCGGGGATAAAGTTGGCATCGCGTGCGCTATCTGTCACACGATCACTGACAATTCGGTTTACGAGCTGCCGAAAGGTGGCTCGATCGGTCGCAGGATAGACGGCCCGGCAAACAACCACCTCAACATGGGCGCGCTGCTGGCAATGGCGGCAAATTCACGGGCATACTATCCAAACCTGCAGGCTGAACTCGGGGGTAAGACGATTGGGCGGGCTCCAAAGGGCCTTACGAAAGACTCGACGGAAGCTGAGGTGGATGCTTATTTGACTAACCCGGAGTTCTATCCCGTGGGGACGTTCGATGAAACCGCGGACGGGAATGGAAACCCGGTGGCAAACACTCCTTTCTTCAGAACTGATTTAGCTGCTCCCTGGGGATCATCTGGCGCAAATAACAAACTGGATGACATTGCAAACGGGTCCTACACGATCAATCTGGATCTGACCACGCTTGTAACTCCTGAAGGACGACAAATGTTGAAGAGTAAAGGTGGAGCCTCCGGAGAAGAACTGGCGAACAACTATGCTGCCATTCTGAAAGCCACTGGGGTTACCGGATACCCCTTTGTTAAGGCGGCAGTTACCGGGCGCGCCGGGGAAGCAGCTACACCGGCTGGAAGGCGCGTAGATAACAAGAAGTTGCTGGACATGAACGCCTACACGGATGGTCTTCAGGCGCCGAAAGGATCGCAGGCAGACCTGGCAAGCAGCGCGCGGGGGCGTGACCTTTTCCGGCAGAACTGCACCACTTGCCATAACGTCGATCAAAGTGTGCCTGTACCCTCCATGCTCGTCGACATGAGGACCATTTGGCCCGGATACAGCCCCTCAATCGCCGCTCAGCGGAAAGCGCCAATGAGCCCTATACAAAACTCCGCCGGAGTGTTCGATGACAAAATGATCGTCGAAGACGCAAGTGACCGGGGCGAGAAGCGCGGCGCTGCCCTCCCGCTGCTGCTCGATCTTGCACGGAAGCCGTACTACCTGCACGATGCTTCTGTTCCTACACTTGACGCGCTTCTCGATCGGAGCCGTGGAGAGAAAGCACCGCATCCTTTCTACATCACCAACGCAGACGAGCGCGGTGATGTAGTTCAATTCCTGAAGGGTCTCGACACGACATCTCACAACTCTGCGGGACGTCCTGCCTTCAAGGGGAACGCCGCACTCCTGCTGCTCCATCTTTTCCGATGAAGTGACGTTCGCACACGCAGTCTGTTGGTTTTCTACTTCCACATTCCGGAGGATAACGAATGAAACTCATATCGAGTCGCGCGGCGATGGTGCTGGTTGCCATAGTCGCCCTTGGCACCACTCAACTGCCGGCGGCTCCCTTGCTGGTAAACCTAACGGATGACGCCACCACGCTGGCGCAAGCCATCACTGGCAGCGGCGTCACTTTAGTTGGAACGCCCACCCGCAGTTTCCAACCTGGCCAGGCCGGAACATTCACAAATTTCGATTCCGGCCCTTTCTCGCAGACGAATGGGAGTTCCGGTCAGTTCAACATTGCGTCGGGCATCCTGTTAACAACCGGAATTGCGTCAGGTGCGGAAGGTAACTATATCGGCGGGCCCAATTTTGATGCTTCCGGAAGCGGGAATCCGCAACTCACTGCCCTGAGTGGCACCGACACGTTCGATGCAGCCGTCCTGACCATCCAGTTCAACAGCACTAACCCGAACCTGTTCTTCAGTTATGCATTCGCTTCGGCTGAATATCCTGCGTTTATCGGAGGATTTTCCGATGCGCTCGCCATATTTGTGAATGGCATAAACATCGCGCTGGTACCCGGAACGACCACACCGGTGTCCATCAACAGCATAAATGCAGACCTAAACTCCAGCTTTTTTACCCAGTACTCAAATCCAGGCACACCTTTCAACTACGGGGGCGTCACGACCCTTCTCACCGCAAGAGCTAATGTGTCGACCACTTCCGTCAACACGATTCAGATTGCGATCGCTGATTCTCTTGACGGCTCTCTGGATTCGGCGATCTTTATCCCGGCCAACAGTCTTACCGCGGTTCCGGAACCAGGAGGCCTGCTGGTTTTTCCAGCCGGAGTTGCGCTGCTCGGCGCCCTGGCCGCGTATCGTCGGAGAGCCTGCGGTCATGAGTAAAACCTATTTGAACGTCGCATTTTCAGAACGGAGAACAACAATGCCTATTAATTTCAAGACTCTTGCAACAAACATCTTCTTATTTTCAGTGGTGGCCATCGTTCCCGGCATCCAGGCTCAGAGCGCACCCGGCGCCATGTTCGCAATGACAAACAGAGCCGCCAATAACGAGGTAATTGCCTTCGCCCGAGCCGCCAATGGCACCCTGACTCAGACTGGCCGTTTCTCTACGCGAGGCAATGGCATCGGAGTTGACTTCGATACACAGGGCGGTCTAACGCTCAGCAGCGATCGCCGGTTTCTCTACGCGTGTAATCCGGGAAGCGACGACGTGACTGTCTTCGCCGTGAATGGAAGCGCGTTGACGTTTCTGCAAAAGGTGTACGCAGGCGACCAGCCACTTAGCATCACATTTTCCCGCAACCTGGCTTATGTACTTGACGGATCGGTAGCGGGCAATGGCATCAGGGGTTTTACGGTGGCGGCCAACGGCACCCTGACAGCTATTCCAGATGCATTCAAATTGTTGAGCTCTCCGATTGCCGTTCCCGGCGAGGTTCGATTTAATCCGGCCGGTAACCTGCTGGCAGTAACTCACAAGGTAGGAAGCATGATCGATATCTTCAGAATCGACGCGAACGGACGCCCAGGCGATCCCGTCCCGAACCCCTCTGCTGGTCCGCGACCATTTGCTCTGAACTTTCGCAATGACGGGCGGTTGATAGTCGTAGAGGCTGGCCTCCCAACGCTGAACAACGCTGGCGTATCTACTTACAACGTGAACCAGGCAACCGGCGTTCTCTCTGTGATTACCTCCTCCGCGAAAAATGGCCAGACCGATGGCTGCTGGATCGTGATAACCAACAATCAAACGTATGCATACGATACAAATTTCGTCAGTGGCACGATTTCCAGCTATGTCCTTGGTGCGAACGGAACCGCTACCCTGCTGAATGGGTCCGCGGCTTTCACAGGGCCGGTAAGTCAGCCTACCGACCTTGCTTTTAGCTCCGATAGCCGCTACATCTACACGCTGCTCAGAGGTACAGGAGGCGTTGATGGGTACAGAGTGGAAGACAATGGCAGTCTGACCGCGCTTGGCGTTTTCGGCGTGGGTGGCGGTCTTCCCCTGGCGGACGGCGCTTCAGGCCTGGCCGGGTATTAACGTTGACTACCTGACCCTGGAATATTATGAATATCAAGAGAATTACATCACCTTTGGCGCCTGCGCTCGCTGTCGCCTTATCGTTCCCGATTGCTGCTGCCGCGCAGCAACCTGCCACGCCCAGCCATGCCGATCGCTCTGCCGCTGAAAAGATCGTTGCGGCCTGGCCCAACCGACCTAAGCTCGGAGCCAACCAGATGATTGCCAAATATGGCGCCCCACAAGAGGCTACCTTAGAAAGGCTTGTCTGGCAAAACCAGGGCCCTTATAAGAGAATTACCGTGACCAGGGTGGAGCATCACCACGATTTCCCCAAGCCCCACATGGACTATATAGAGCACACGATCGCATACCGTGTTCCGGCGGAGAAGGCAGGCGAACTCACAGCCTACGACGGCAGTCTCACGTTCGACAGAACGAGAGGCGAGATGTCAGCCCGATGCGACCTCGAAGGTCATAACATCCTGACGCTGAATCTCGCCAACGATATTGCAACCGCCAACAAGAGCGCTCGACAGGCGCGCAAAGAGTTCGGTCAGAACGTTGTCGATGACGCTTTGGGCAAATATCCGCCTTACACAACGGCGCTCAGGTTTGAACCGGAGAAGAACAACGTTACGTTTGCTGACACCCCTGTAATCCCAGGCTCACCTGAACGGCCGATAACCGACCCGAATACCAGAAGCAGAAGCAAAGAGAGCGCAGGAGACGGGGAGATTCTCGGATTCATCGGGGCCGTCAGCGACAACGAAATTGTGGCAGCGCTCGAAGCCGGGAAGAAGAAGCTAAGCCCAGCTGTAACTGCCTACGCGAAGATGCTGCATCAGGAGCACGGCAAGAACCTCGAAGCGACACTCGCGCTGGGACAGAAGATCAATGTCACGCCGATTGAAACTGCAGCCGTAGACAAGCTGCGCGTTAGTGGCGCAGGGGAACTTGCAGCATTGGCACCGCTCGAAGGCAATGAGTTTGGAAGCGCTTACTTACTAGCCATGATCAAGGACCATACTGAAGTTCTGGGAATGATTGACAACCAGCTCTTAAAGAGGGCGGAGAATGAGGCCGTGAAGAAACATCTTACAGACACGCGCAGCCACGTAGCCAACCATCTCGCGGAAGGCAAAAAACTTCAGGCCAGCCTGAAGCAGTAGCTTGTTATCACCAGCTTGGTTGCCTGCCATGGGTTGGGGGCTGCTATCCGCCTCCGGATTGCTGATCGGCGCTGCGATAGCCTATTTCATCGACTTGCCGCATCGGCTTATCTCCGCCGTGGTGGGCTTAGGCAGCGGTGTTCTGATCGCGGTGCTGTCCTTTGACCTGATCGAAGAAGCGTACAAACACGGCGGATTCGGTTCAACGATAGGCTCCTGTTTTGCCGGAGCCGCTTTGTTCTGCGCAGCGAACTGGTATATTTCCCAGCGTGGCGCGAAACACCGAAAGCGTTGTGGCGATTGCGTACAGCAGCCGGCGGAAGAAGACCAAAAGGGTAGCGGCGTCGCTATAGCAGTTGGCTCGCTGATAGACGGAATCCCGGAGTCGATCATCATCATCGGCATTAGTCTGCTGGGTGGCGGGACCGTCGGAACGCCAGTATTAGTTGGCTTCTTTCTGGCCAACATTCCTCAAGGACTGTCGAGCGCAGCCGGAATGAAGCAGGCAAAGCGGTCCGCCTTGTACATCTTTGGGCTTTGGACCGGCATCGTCCTGCTCAGCGGGCTCGCGGCTTCGATCGGCTACACAGTCTTTGGGCGCTTCGCACCCCCGGTTGCAGGAGGAGTATCAGCATTCGCTGCAGGCGGTATATTGGCAATGCTCGCCGAGACAATGATTCCAGAGGCTTTCGAGGACGCGCAAAGCTTCATTGGACTGATTACCGCAGCTGGCTTCCTGTGCGCCTTTGCCCTGCATAAACTCAGTACCTGAGTAAAGGCATGTCTAAGTTAGGTCCCCGCCTGAGACCGGTTAAAAACGTGCCAGCTTCCACAGCAGCAGTCTTCTCGGATGTGTTGCAATCCCGGTTGGAGGGTCTGATACGCCGGCGACGGATGCGACGGAACCGGCCGGCACCGTTCAAAGGAAGACACTTCGAACCGGAAATGATCATTCTCTGTGTTC
>JACMLA010000196.1 GCA_014379815.1 Bryobacteraceae bacterium
GGCATCGCGAGCAATCTATTCATCGCTGCGAAGCCTCCTTCTACCGTGTGGTCGGCTTCAATCACGGTAGTTTCGTCAGTCGCCACGCGATGAGCCTCGAGGCAGTCGAGGAAGGCGGTTCGCCGTACGCGTGCCGACGTCAAAGAGGACGGTCCTGCGATAAAAGCGATGCGCGCGTGGCCCAGCTGCATCAGGTGCATCATTGCTTGCGTGACACCGCCGCTGTAGTCGACCCGAAGGTTGCTAATGCCCGACGCTATTCGGCCCACGTCCAGAAATACAAGAGGCACGCGGCTCCTTGAGAGCTTGTCAATAAGTTCCGAGTCCATTTCAGACGTCATGATCGCGACGCCTTCTGCCCGATGCTCCAGCATTCTGCGAACTGAGGCGGCCATCCGTTCGGGCTTGTAAGAAGTCGAGCTCACGAGCACAGTGTAGTTGAGCGAGGTGCCTGCTTCTTCAAATTCATGCACTAACTCGGGAAAAAACGGATTCGTAATGTCGGAGACAATCAGCCCCAGAATGCGGCTATACCCAGAGACCAGGGTCCTCGCTTGCGTATTCGGATGATAGTCAAGCTCTTCGATCGCCTCCCAAACCCTCGCGGCCTTTTCAGGCGTTACGGAGCCTGGATTATTGATGGTGCGGGAGACCGTGGCAATCGAGACTCCAGCTCGCTTTGCGACTTCGTGGATACTCATCGCGTAATCAGAAGCTTACAACGGTAACAGAAAATCGCGAGGCTATTGACGGTAACGAAATGGAGATGTAATATATTTCTGAAGCGCTTGAAAACGTTTTCAGACGACCCCTTCGTGGCCATGCCAGCCAACAGAAATCCCGCTTACTTCTTTGCCACACTCTGGGCAATAATTGCGTTATCTTTGGCATCTGGCGCCGAAGTTGCCGATCCTTCCACGGCCGCTGTCGCCCTGTTCCAGCAAGGACAAGCCGCTTACAAGTCAGGCGACATGCAGGCTGCCCTCTCGGCCTATCGAAAGGCAATTGCTCTCGCACCGAACTTTGCCGGGGCTCATTTCAATATCGGACTGGTGCTGCATGATCGCAACCTCCCGGCCGAAGCACTGAAGTCTTTTTTGCTGGCACGCCAACTCGATCCAAAGCTACATGCCGCAGACTTATTCGTTGGCATCGAGCAGTACACATTGCATGCCTCCGCCGAAGCGGTGGACGCTTTGCGCAAGGCTGCAAAGAAGTCCCCTTCCAGCAAGGACTCCTGGCTTTGGCTAGGCAAAGCACACCTCGCATTAGGCCAGTTACGCGATGCAGCCGCCTCGCTCGAAGCAGCCAGAAGACTCGATCCCAACGATGCGCATGTGCTCTACAATCTCGGTCAGACCTACGCGCAGCTCAGCCAGGAAAGCTACACGTCGATGTACCACAAGGCGCCAGATTCGCATCTGGTGGATATCGTCCTCGCAGAAGCCGCCGACGCTCAGAAGAATTTCACGGAAGCGTTATTCCGGTACGGCAAAGTGCTGCAGCGAGATCCTGCCGCGCCGGGTATTCACGAGGCGATCGGCGCGATCTACTTCGGACAATCGAAGTTTGCGGAAGCAAAAGCAGCGTTTCGCAGCGAGCTTGGGAACGACCCGAACAATGCAGGCGCGCTTACCCGGCTCGGCATGATTCTGGTTCACGAGCAACAGTACGAAGCGGGAATCGAGCATCTGCAGAAGAGCCTGAGTATCTCGCCCGAAACGAGTGTCGCTCATCTGTACCTGGGACGCGCGCTGCTGCGTTTGGGGAATGCGCAGGAGGCATTGCCGCACCTCATGAAGGCGTCGGCGCTCGATCCGTCGGATGCCGCGGTGCATTATCAGCTGTGGCAGGCGCATAACAAATTGGGACAGAAAACAAAGGCAGATGCGGAGCTAAAGACTTTCCGTCAGTTGAGTCAGATGAAACGGGACCGCGATCAGGAAAAGACGGCAAAGTGGCAGCGCATGGAAGTGCCGGCCGCATTGACGGATTCAGGAATCGAGACTAAATGATGCCAAACAGGAATGGAGTGAAAAGCGTGAAAAAACTGATTCATTGGTGGGCCGTACTTGTGCTGGCGACGATTCCGCTTGCGCTCTCCGCACAGACAGTCCGGGGAACGCTCACCGGAACGGTTCTCGATGCAACGGGCGCCGCCGTTCCAGGCGCTACCGTAACCCTGACGAACGATGCACTTGGCGTGAAAATTGCCACACAAACTTCCACGTCCGGTGTTTACACTCTGCCTGAGGTGCGGTTCGGTACATACTCAGTCACAGTGGCCCAAAAGGGCTTTCAAACAGTCAGCACCTCGAATGTGATTGTTGCTGCGAATCAGGTGACCCGATTCGACACATCTCTCCAGGTGGGCGACGTTTCTACTACGGTTGAAGTGACGGCGGAGGCGCCCCTGTTGCAGCAGGACACCTCCGCCGTGCAGACCAACGTATCCACGAAGCAGTTAGTGGAACTTCCACTGGCTTTGGGCGGTTTCGGGACCCGCTCTCCGGAAGCGTTCGTGTTCCTGACGCCGGGGCAGAGTGGCGACATCTTCATGAGCTCTTCGAACGGAGGCCAGACTTTCTCTAACTCCGTACTAATCGACGGCGGCAGCGCCGGACGATCCTGGTCGCCGGGCAACTTTGATGAAAGCTCACCGTCGGTGGATGCCATCGGTGAGATGACGATCAAGACAAACGCTTTTTCCGCTGAATACGGACGCACGGGAAGTTCGATTACGAGCTTCGCGCTGCGCTCAGGCAGTAACCAATATCACGGAGTGTTGTATGAGTTTCTTCGCAATCAGAAGCTGGACGCAAAAGGTTTTTATCACAACCAGAATCTGACGGATCGCAAGAACGACTTCGGTGGAACCATCGGCGGACCCTTCGTCATTCCCAAACTTTATAACGGCAGGAATAAGACGTTTTTCTTCTTCTCTTTCGAGGGCTTCCGCACCAAACTTCCCTACACCGGGACGCGGCGGTTTCCAACGGAGAGGCAGCAGCAGGGCGACTTTGGCGAATTGGCCGCGCTCGCTAATCCGATCCTTATTTATGATCCTTTGACGCGTCAGCCTTTTCCTCAGAACGTGATTCCGCAGAACCGACTCAGTTCGGTCTCCAGATTCGCGCTTCCATTTTTTCCGAAGCCGAACCTGCTAAGTCAGGGAAGCGGACTGCGCGATCAATATATCGCCACCATTCCGACTTCGGTCAATCAGGACCTGGTTACGTCCGTAGTTGACCACAACTTCAACGAAGCAAATCGAGTGCATTTCAGTTGGTCACGGCGACAGAACGACCGGACGCGCGACCCAGAGAACCTCATCCCGTTTGACAATCCGCTTACCCAGGGACGGCTGCAGAACTACAACACGAACCAATGGCGGGCCTCGCTCGACACGATAATCACACCCCGCTTGCTGAATCACCTGAACTTGAGTACGGATCGGGTTCGCAGCACGAACGGCAGCGTCACCCTCGGACAGAACTTTGTCCAGAGTGCCGGCCTGGCCGGGGTGTCGAATACGCATACATCCACTCAGGAAATCGAAGGCTACACGACGTTGGGAAATGGCGAAGTCAACACTGCCTACGACACGCGTTTCGAACTTGCCAATCACGTCACCTGGACACGCAACACGCACACCTTCAAATTTGGCATCGACCTGCGGCGGACGCACCAGACGCAGCAAGCGCTTAATAACAGTGCCGGCACATTCCGTTTCCGGCCCATCTCCACCTCGGGGCCAGACGGCAGTGGCGGTGACGCGTTTGCCAGCTATCTGTTGGGAGCAGTCCACAACGCGCAAACAGCAGTCTGGCTCACGACTCCAGGCTGGCGTTACATGTACTATTCCGGCTTCGTGCAGGATGACTGGAAAATCACGTCGCGACTTACCCTCAATCTTGGGTTGCGTTATGACCTCGAGAAGCCACGTCATGAGCAGTTGAACCGTCATTCTTCACTGGACCCGTCTTTGGCGAATCCTTTAGCGGGAGGGATTCCGGGCGCGCTGGCAATCGCCAGTGACAGCCGTCGCACCTTCGATAAAACCGACAAAAACAACTTCGGACCGCGTGTGGGTTTCGCCTGGTCTCCGACGAACTCCACTGTGATCCGAGGCGGTTACGGTCTTTACTACAATCTCCTTTTCTACAACGATTTCGGCGAGGCGGGCACGCTCGGCTTCAATGCCAATCCACTGTTCGAAAGTCCCAATGGACGTGACCCGGCCTTCTACTGGCAGAACGGATTTCCGCAGAACTTCGCGCGTCCTCCATTCACTGACCCATCAGCGTTAAACGGCCAGAACATCGATCTATACGACGCCAACGGGAAACCTCCGTATGTCTCTTCGTGGAACCTGGGCGTAGAGCGCGCGGTAGGTGGCAACATGCGCGTGTCGGCTTTCTATGTGGCGAACAAAGGCACGCGCCTGTACCGCGCTTACAACGTGCAACAGTTGCGTCCGGAACAACTGCGTCTCGGCGATCTGCTCACCCGGAGGATTGACGACCCCTCTGTCGTAGCGGCCGGGTTCCGTTCACCCTATCCGAACTTTATTCAGGACTGGGGCAATGGCGCGACCCTCAACCGCGCACTTCGCCGCTTTCCGCAGTACAGCAACGTGAATTACGTCAACAACACTGACGGAAACTCTACCTACAACTCGCTCCAGCTTAAGGCGGAAAACCGCTTCAAAGCCGGACTGACTTTACTCGTAGCGTATACCTGGGCGAAACACCTCACGAATGCGGACTCGGCTTCGCAATGGAATTCGGCCGGTTTGCAGAACGACTACGATACCCGCCAGGGTAAATCGGTTTCGCGCAGTGACAGGCCCCACGTGCTGGCCGTTAGCTATATTTATGAGCTGCCCTTTGGGCGCGGCAAGAAGTTCCTCAATAAAGGCGGCGCGGTGAATAAGATCGTGGGAGGCTGGCAGACTAACGCGACGTTAAGATACCAGTCCGGGCCTCCACTGGAGTTCGGTGCGGACTGCCCCTCGATCACCCAGGTGAACGCAGGCTTCTGCCGTCCCAGCTTTACAGGATCGCAGGAATTCACGGGACCCGGTAAAGAGAACGTAGATCCGAACGCACGCCAGCCGTACCTGAACGCGGCGGCCTTCACCGTTCCGTCCCCATATACCTACGGCAATGTAAGCCGCACCGTGGACTTTATTCGTGGGTGGAATTTCGCCAGCGAGAACCTCGCCGTATTTAAAAACACTCAGTTCACCGAAAGGGTGAATCTGCAGTTCCGGGCGGAAGCATTCAACGCCTTTAACCGCACCATCTTTAACCAGCCCGATACTTTCGTGGGCCAGTACAACGCAAGTAGTCCGGGCAATGTTCAGCGCAACCAGAATTTTGGCTTTTATCAGGGCCAGGCGAATGAATCCCGCCAGATTCAGCTTGGCTTGAAGCTGATATTCTAGGCACGCAGGGCACGGACGTTTACAGGCGGTCCGTGCCCTGCTTTGGTCATGCTCCTCTTCCTCTGTTTCGTGCCTCTGCTTTACGGCGCTGATCTCCTCTCTCTTGCGGCCGGGAAACTCCAGAACTCCGATGCACCCGGTGCAGCGAAGCTACTTCGGGCTCACCTCGCACAGTCGCCTCGCGACGCAGCTGCGTGGAATTTATTAGGAGTCGCGGAAACCGAACAGAAGCGTGGCAAGGCAGCCGATGCCGCGTTCGATCGCGCTATAGCCCTGCAGCCGGATTCGTCAGCGACTCGCGAGAATTACGGGACATCTTTGTACAAACGTGGTGAATTTGGGAAAGCCAAAAGCCAGCTGGCGGAGGCAGCGCGGCTCGGCGCTACGAACCCCGGCGTGCTGTACCAACTGGCAGTGTCGCGCCTCCGCACAGGCGAAGCAGAGGTGGGCTTGCGGGATCTAAGCGGACTGCGCGATCATTTTGCGACTTTGCCGGAGTACTGGCAGGAACTCGGCATTGCCCAGAGTGTCGGCGATCTGAACGAGGCATCGCAAAGTCTCGACCGGGCTCTTTCGCTCGATTCGGAAAGTGTGCGTTCGCTCGCCGCTGCTGCCTTCGTGGCGGAGAGACGCAATGACACCGAGCGGGCGCTTGTCTATCTGTTGAAAGCTCGCGCACTGGCGCCGGCTTCTGTCCCGCTTCTGGTTCAGTTCGGCCGCGTTTGTCTGCAACGGGAACTCGGACAGGACTCGCTCGAAGCACTCGGCAAAGCCCACCGCGCTCAACCAGGCCATCAGGAAGCGCTATACCTGCTTGCCGCCGCGAACATCACGGTGGAACAGTTTCAGGAAGCATACAAGTTGCTTGTTGAGTTCACCAGGCAGGCCCCGGGTAACGCCACGGCCCATCATTCACTCGGCTGGCTCGATCTCAAGTTGAACCGTCCGGAGTCTGCCAGATCGCACTTTGATCAGGCACTGAAACTGGCCCCCGATTTTCCCAATACGCTCCTGGAGCTGGCCGATTTAGACCTTATCTCAGGAGATCTCGATCGCAGCGAACAGAGCGTAATGCGGGCTCTGAAGCAGAAGCCCAATTCCGCCCGGGGACACCTGATCCTTGGCGACATCGCGAATCAGCGAGGCGATATCGAAAAAGCTCAGAATGCTTATGAGACTGCCATCCGTCATGATGAAAATCTGGCTGCCGCGCACTCGAGGCTGGCACGCATTCTGTTTCGCAAACGCGATGTGGCAGGCGGAACTCGCGAGCAGAAACTCGCGGCCGCTTTGCAGGAGCTAGACAAGAAACAAAGCCGCCGGGCTCTGCGCCTCGCAGGCATGGACCCCAGCCTGCCATGATCGCATTGGCGTTGTTTGCCTCGTCTCTGTTTCACTTCGATACGGCAAAGGCACTCTATCGGGCTGAACAGTATGAGAACGCTTTGAAGCAGCTCGATACATCGGAGCAGCTTCGCGAGCCCGCCCCTCTTCGGCCTCTGTATCGCGGCAAGTGCCTGGCTCAGTTAGGCAAGTGGCAAGATGTGCAAGCTGTACTGGAACCCTTTCTGGCAACACATCCTGACAATGCGGACGGCTGGTATTGGCTGGGTGCGAGCCAGTACTACGCGCACAGGCTGGACCAGTCGCTGGTGTCGCTGGACAAGGCATTTAGGAACTTGTTGAATTAGGCAGTTTGGCCGCGAGTTCCGTTATCGACAGGATGGATCACTGTGCGACTAAGTCGTGTGTGGTTGTAGGCTGAACAGCTGTGCCCCGCTGGCGGGGCCGAGTGACGGCCCTCGGCGCACTCAGGCAACCTGGCACCGCAGTTTTGGTATTCGAAACAGATTAAATGCCGCGCAACTGAACACGAATAGCCAGTCCACCTTCGCCAGTCCGCGCAGTTTTACTTTCCTCAATGGTCCCGTCTGTTTCAGCCATCCGAACGGTTTCTCCACAAGCCATCGTTTGCTCAGGCTTATGGCATAACCCGAATGACGGGTCGTCCGGCCATCAATAGCGCTGCGCCTGTTCTTGTTGTTCTGCATTACGTGAAGCGTGACTTTCAGTTCGCGCACCATTCGAACAAAGTCGCTCGTGTCATATGCCTTGTCGGCGCCTACCGTGATTCGCCTCGTCCTGTTTGCAGTGATCTGGTTCAGCATCCTCAATCCCGCATCCCGTTCGGCGTATCCATCGGCTTGCGTCGCCATGGCCGCGGCGATTAGTCCATTGCGGTTCTCCACCAGCACATGTCCCAGATAGCTCAGCCTTGATTCTTTCCCGTACGATTTCTTGTACAGCCGCGCATCCGGATCTGTCTTCGACTGATGGGTTTGGTTGCTCCGTTTTTCGCCATGAAAGTTTTCCCCTGCGCCCGGTCCCGCATTGCCGTCATCATCCTTTTTCTGAAAGCTTCGGTGGCTGGCCCATGCTTCGATCAACGTGCCGTCCACCGTGAAGTGTTCATCCGACATCAGGCCCGCTGCCTGCGCCTTCACCTTCGCGAAGAATACACCTGCCAGTTCCTGATTCAACAGCCGGTCGCGGTTCTTGCTGAACACCGCGTGGTTCCATACCGCCTCGTCTATCTCCAGACCAACGAACCAGCGGAACAACAGGTTGTAATCGAGTTGCTCCATCAGCAGTCGCTCGCTGCGTACCGAATAGAACACCTGCAGCAGGAGCGCGCGAAACAGCCGCTCCGGCGCAATGGAGGGTCGGCCGATGTTTCAATACAGCTTGTCGAACTCTTTCGACATCTCCGCCAGCACCCCATCGACCTGCTTGTGCACTTCCCGCAGCGGATGCCCTGAAGGAATCCGGTCTTCCAGAGCCACGTAGCTGAACATCCCCGATTGCAGTTGATCGTCGTTGCCGCGCATCCCTGCCAGGATATGCTTTTTTAGGATTTCGCGCCAGGCTTTTTCAACAAGTTCCTAGATCCTCTTTAGCGGGGCGGGTAAACATTGAGGTGTTGAACCACTGATCGAAAGTCCGGTCGCCCCAGTCTCCAGTCGGCGTTTCTACGATCACTCCGGACGGTCTCCTGCGAACTGGTTTTTCCCAAACAGCCTTCTTCTTCACAGTTCCTGACGCAGAACCGCGCCCATTCAGTTCAACCGGTGATAGTTTGAGAAAGGCTGAGGTTTGGGCGGCCTGACGTGTCATCTAACTCTGAGTCCCTGATGTTAAGGCTAACGGAATAGCGGCAACATATGCCAAGCCGTTGTTTAATGTCCAACAAAGACGACTAGCAAAATGCAGTCGGAATATTCTTTGGGGGCTCCGGTATTAAGCAGTGAGCATGAAAGCCAAACTGATCTTCGCAGCAGTATGGATGACGGTCTCGATCGCTGGGTCTGGCTATGCCCAGCCTTTAACGTATTCGCTACTCAAAACCGATGGCCCGCAGCCGACCCCACGGCTCGACGGAACCATTGCTTACGATCCGATCGACAGCAGGGTACTAC
>JACMLA010000197.1 GCA_014379815.1 Bryobacteraceae bacterium
GGGCCAGAATTACTCATGGACCCATCTTCCCGCACCGGGGAAATCGTGGAGATAGACATTGGTGATGTTCCTGATTCTCGCCCTACGAATTGACGAAGTTGCTACGAGCTGCTGGCCTCACCCAACCCTGACACGTAGGGCTGCGGCCGACATCATGCCCTTCACCGGCCACGAGGAAATCGACCGGGCAGCCGCATTCTCGAACGATCGTAATGTCACCACGCGTATTGCAGAATGGCTCCGTGGCGTGACTCTCGATGACGGCAGCGAGCTGGCCGGTGTCAAATTCGAATCCAGGGTAGGCAATGATACTTGCTGGGCTTACTGGATGCGACGGACCGATTTGGGGTTGACGGAGGTCGCCAAGGCAACTGCCGGTGTGGAAATCTCATCCAAGGAACCTGCGATGGTCGCCGTCACTGAGGCGTGGGAAATCCGCACCTGGTAGATGAGATCCAGACCGCGGACGTATGCGCTTTATCGGCGCTCGACTGAAACTCAGGCGCTTTGTAATACGAATCCCGCAGCCAAGAACTTGTTCAGGATCCTAGGATCCGTATCGTTGGGAAGAGCCAAAACAATGAGCTGGCGAGCCCGGGTTATTGCGACATAAGCTACGCGAACATCCTCACTCTGTGACGTGGTTGGGTCCCCAAGGTGTTCCGACCACGAGACTGAATCCCCGTAACCGGAGCGCTTTTGTGCTGGAGAAGGGTCGCCTGCAACAAGCATGACCGCGTCGATGGATTCCCCCTTGAACGAGTGCACCGTATCGATCCGGACACTAGTCTTTGGCGCTTCAGGCGATTGTTCAATACGGACCTGGGCCCATTCTGGAGGATAGGAGAACTGTCTCTGCTCCGGCACGACTGCCGGAGCAAGTTGACGCGCACCGGCTTCCAGCACCGCGTCAGCGGCCTTGGCCCAGTTGAGTAGTGATCCTTCTAGGGCTGGCAGACTGTCGATTACGGAGATTGACGTCGAGCGGACCACGTGCCAGTCCAATCCAGAACTCATAGATGACGTACCGAAGGCCCTCCGAAGCAGTAACTGCTCGACCTCCTTGTATTCGGTCAAGGATGGCCCCACACGAGATTGCTTAATAGCCAGCAGCGTCTTAGCCGTTCCGCGGACGGTAGGTGCTGTTGTTCCGGTGACCTTCTGCTTGGTGCCCTGGCTACGGACTAAAACCGCTAGCGACTCTGCCGATATGTTGGTACGTTGAACCAGATTCTCGAGTTTTGCGGGAAGATGGCTTTCTTCGCCCGGCATATAAAGCACGACCATCGGTGGGACAGGACAATGAGCGAACGTCCCGACGGCCTTGTCGGGTACAGGATCATTTCTGAATCCGGATGCCAAATCACAAATAATCTGTGAAGATCTGTAGTTTTCAGTGAGCGGCGCGGGTGTGAGCCCAACGTCAGCGGCCAACTGCTCGCAGAGAGAGGGATTAGAGCCTCGCCATTGATAGATGGTTTGGTCGTAATCACCCACCAGGACCAGAGACTCGAGTCCGTCCTTTTTTAGAAGTCGGAGGCAGGCAATCTGTAATTCATTTAGATCTTGAGCCTCGTCAACAATGACCTCATCAAAACGCGTTGCCACCGCATTGCGAATAGTCGGATAAGTGGAGAGGACACGATGGGACCAATAGACGTCATCTTCAAGCCCCACGACCCCTTGCTTGGCTGCGTTAAGCTTGGCTTTCTTGACTTCAGCCATGAGCTGCGCCGAAAGCAGATGTTTGCCCACTCCGGGAGTAAGTGACCCATCGATGCCAAGCTTGAAATCCGAGCTGCGAACACCAGTTGGATCCAATGCTTCTACTTGTTCCGGATCTATGCGGACGCCCACGGAAGCCCCGGTTACGAGATGTGCGAAAGGGGTAAGGACATACCTTTGCAAGAACGATTGAACGGTGCCAACGAAGCTAGCCCCTCCAATGGTGACCCCATGGTCCTGCAGAGTTGCGCGAGAGATCTCGTCAGCACCCACTCGTGTGAACGAAAGTAGAGCCAGCTTCTTCTGCTCCTCGTGCATCCATGCGACCCGCGCAGCAACAGAGCGCGTCTTCCCGGACCCCGGACAGGCACGCACGAAGACATTAGAAGTGGGGTTGACCCGTCGTGGCCTTCGACCTGTGATGATCGTTCCGCGGTGCTGGCCCGCGTGCTCGCGGCACCGTTCAGGCTGGAGAATCCGAACAGCCAGCGGATCCGCCGGACGGGGAGTGCTGGCAGTGCTGGGCTGGCTGGCGGACTTCCCCGGCGGGAACTGGCAGCAACGGTGGGACGCCAGCGGTGCGGGGCTGCCGGCGACTGGCGGGACTTGTTCATCGGCGAGGCCGCCGGGCGGGGGCGGAACGCTCCCGGTGCGCCGGCACCCCACCTGAGCATCGGCCTGATGGTGCTGATCTGCGCTGACGTGATCCGTCCGGGCCTTCACTGGCTGTTGCGTTTCGCCCCGGCGCGTCGGAGTTTGGCCACCGAGATGGCCCGCACCCGGGACAGCAAGGCGTTCGCCGTCCTGAACCAGGCCTGCACCGAAGCACACGTTGGATTGCAAACCAGCCAACAGGCCCTGACCCGGATCGCGGTCATCATGGCCGCCAAGGGAGGCCCGGTCTCGGCGGTGAGGGTCGGAGACTGCGTTGAGCTGCTCGCGACCGTCACCGGTATCGGCACCGGTACCCGGCTGCAGACAAATGCGCGCAGCCCGCTGTTCTATCAACTGCTGCGTCACCATGTCAGTCTTATTGCATAGCAGGCCGGAACGACTAGGGGCGGTTCGCCGAGCCAGTGTGAAGCTCGGGAATGTTCATCAGAACAGAGTCTCTGTAGACGCGTGCGGAGAGCCTATCCAGCGTTTGGAAGGAGGGGCTGGCCCACTCGATGCCGGCCTCCCTGAGTCGCCTCTTGAAGCCGTTCCAAACTGTCTTTAGATGCTTCTTCTGGGCGGCCGAGAGAGGGGAGTCGGCCACAACGATGATGCGGACGTCTTTGGGCTCCAACTCAGTCCCCCTCATGACTTGGAGGCGGATCTGGAGGATCTCGTCAGCCCAGTCGGACTGCTTCAAACCTGCCTTCACGGACGCGCGAATCTCGTCTGGAAGTGTCTTCGAAAGCACGTCGGGCAATGCTGGCCGCTGGTACTTGAGCGCAAGCTGCACCCCTATCTCGCGCTCGTCCTCAAAGGTTGCGAACCCCTCGATCGGCGCTCGTTGAATGAGCACTTCCTTCGCGAGCGGCCAAGACATTCGGAGGTCAAGTGCCCATTGGGGGCTCTTCAAGGTTCCCGGGGAAATAGGTTCGTGTTGTAGCTAGCAGAGGACTCGTGGCCCTGCTGGGATGAGTGTTACTACGCATTCAACCTGAACAGGAACCACGAGCCTTGTTAGAGCCTACTGTGGCGGCCGAAGA
>JACMLA010000198.1 GCA_014379815.1 Bryobacteraceae bacterium
AGCAAGTGCGAAGAGATCATAAGGTGTACGTGTCCGTTGTCACGTATCTCGCGAATCAACCGGATCATGCGCACGCGGGCGGCCGGATCCAGTCCATTGGTAGGCTCGTCCAGAAACAGCAGCTTTGGTCCGTGAGCGATGGCCTGCGCAAGCTTAGCAAGTTGCTTCATGCCCAGCGAGTACGTGCCCAGATCGCGATACCGCGCTTCCCCGAGACCCACGTAATAGAAAGCCTCGTGCGCTCTTTCGAGTGCTTCGCCCGGAGGCAGGCCGCTGAGTTCCGCCATCATTCGTACAAATCGAACCGCGCTCATGCCCGCGATGAAGGAATCGCTCTCCGGCATATATCCGATCACCCGCCGCAGTTGCCTGCCGTGGTGACGGATATCCTGTCCAAAAATCCGTGCGGTTCCGGCCGAAGGTGGATGGAACCCAAGCAGAGTATTGATCAGCGTCGATTTGCCTGCGCCATTTGGACCCAGAAGGCCGATGGCTCGCCCTTTTAGCGAGCCAGTCAGGCCTTGCAGAATCATGCGTGTTCCCAGGCGCACCTGAAGGTTGTCCAGTTCGATAACAGGCGCCATGTCAGTTAGCGATACGAACGCTTCGGGGTATCTGTTCCACTTCTCTGCGGCAGCCCGTTCATTAGTTGCGCTGCAAACCCCTTCAGAAGCAGGTTGGCCGGTGCTCCCTGGCTCGCCATTTCGATGCGGTCGTGCTCTCCGTACAGGCAGATCAGCGTAGCCTCGAAGTTGTTAACCAGCTGTTCCGCGCGTTTGCTCTGCTCTGGCGTCAGGCCTGTTGTGGCGGCCCCCGCCGTTTGTGCGAAGAGGCGCATCACATCTCCCGCGTTCTGATAAATCATTCCGGAGAAGTTCGCACGATCGTCTCTTGGAAGCATCTTACGGAACTCGCTGGACGTCGCCAGTGTCGTGCCCGCTTCCCGATCGCGAATCGCCTTCATCAAGAGCGTGCGGTTGGGCGCAGCCAGCAGATATCCATCGACATACACATAGTGGATCTCCATCGGTACATGGTCGAATGGAGACTTCATCGAGAACCACGTCCTGCCGTTTGCCGACTCCTGATTCAGTGCAAGCTCGGGTTTCTTGTCATTGCGCAGTTTAGTGTTGCCCGCCTCTATCAGCCGGACAATGGCGGTCTGCAAACCTGCCGGGTCTTTGACCTCTGCCACCATCTTCCATGAAGGGATCGGCACCAGAGGACCGTCAACCGCGAACGTGATCTCTCCGCCGAGATACGAAGCGAGCTGCTCCAGACTGACGCCGAATACCCGCTCGAACTCCTGCAAATCCACCTGCTTCCCATCCGCTAGACCGATCGCGTCCGAAAGCATCTGCGCCGGCTGTTTCACCACAAAGGAACTGGCGAACTGCGCATCGGGCGAGACAAACTTGAGACTGCCCATCGCCCCCGGCAATGCCAGCCACGAAGCAACGCCCTGTCGTTCACCGGCAAACGTGAGTACCGCTGAGTATTCCGACTGGCCGTTGACTTCCTTCTGCTCCGCAATAAACTGACGTACTTTATCGAAGCCGAACCTGCTGCCCGGCCTGCCTTTTGCGACTTCATCTTCGAACACTTTGTCCTGGAAAATGCTCTCGAGGTCGGCAGCTACGAAAAGTCCTGCGCCCCGGTTGTAGACCCCGGTAATCGATTGCCCGAACGGCGACTGGGCAAAGCGGCTCTCGCCCTTCGAGACAGCATCGAGAGTCTCCTGATTCTCCCCAATCAGAACCTTGTTGCCAACCGTAAGGATCTTTATGTTGCCCATCTTCTGAGCGCCACCGAGATTCAGAATCTCCTGGTCGATGTACTCCTTCAGACCGGGCTTGACCGCCTCGGCCACCAGCACGCCGCAAAAGCCTTTGCAGGCCCGGGACGCGAAGACGATCTCGTCGCCAACATACTCGCCGATACGCGACATCTGTGAGGTGACCCTCTGGAACTGGGACATCTGACTCTGCATCCACGCCTGCAATTCCGGGCTCTGCTGTGTCTGATCGCTCACGATCTGCTGCATGTCCGCGATGGCCCGGCCCAGATTCGGCAGGCTCACATAGACCACCGTGCCTTCCGGAACATTACCGAGCAGGCGGCTGCTATAGCGCATGCCGGGCATCCGGATCTGCGAAAGCTTGCTCTTCATGTCGACGAGTTGCTGCAGAACATCCAGGTACTTGTCGTAGTCACGGCTCCACGAGATCTCGTCCTTAATGGCCGTTCGAGCCATGCTGGCGTGCGTGGTGACCTGATCGCCGGGACGCAGGACATCCTTAGCAGTCCCGTGTTCCACGTGAACCTCGCCCTCCACCACCGAAACGCGTGAGCCCGCGATACCACGATTCACCGAAAAGATCGTGCCGGTAACAGCAACGCGCGAGTCTGGCGATTCCACAAACAGATGCCCACTACTGCGCTTCGCAGCCTGGACGATAATTTGTCCCCGTTCCAGCCGCACCGTAGTATCCCGCCGGGTGGCGGTCACGGAAAGCTCCGCACGCTCGCCAATCTCAACCGTAGACCCATCGAGGAGCTGCACACTGGCATGCGCACCTGCTGCGGTCCGCAGAACGACACCTTCTTCAATCTCCGCTCCCGTGCCCACCGGTGAAATCGCGTTCCCTTTCAGCCGGTACACACTTCCATCCGCGCTCAGCACGCGCGCCCTGTTGCCCGTCGGAGCAGGTCCAAACCACTCCCAGAACTTCCACGATCCAACGCCGATTCCCATCATCAGCATCGCCGCGACGGCCCACTTGGAGGGCATCCAGAAGCTGGGTCGCGCAGCGCGCACCGGTGCGGCGTCGATTCCGACAACCTTGGCTGGCTTCCCGGGCATGTCTCCGAAACCGCCGA
>JACMLA010000199.1 GCA_014379815.1 Bryobacteraceae bacterium
ATGAGGAAGATGATTGAGCAACTTCTGGCGGAACCGGCTGGTCCAACGTCAAAAGTCAAACCAGCCGTAGTGCGCAAAAAAGCCAGTTAGTTAATTGTTGACCGTGCGCCTGTTGTTCGGATGATAATGGACGCCTTTGCGCGTGTATCCGTTATCCCTCGATCCCACTCCAAGGCCTCTGTCCAGCCTGAAGGTCACAAGCGATTCGGCCGGAAGCCGCACCGATCCGCCCTTCGTAACGGTCTGGCCGATCGCGCCGGCACCGGCTCCTGTCGCGGCACCGATCGCTGCGCCTTTTCCCCCGCCTGCGATAGCGCCGATGATGCTGCCGATCACCGCTCCGCCCCCGACATAAGCTCCGGTTCGTTTGTTCTTACCCACGCCGCTTTTGCCTGAACCGGAAGTAGATACCGACTCGTCCCTCGTACTCACCACGTAATGATTGCCGTTGACGTTCACGGACTCAATGTCGAGCACGACCATCCGGTTGGCGGTATTCCTCACAATCAGCTCTGCATCCGATCCGCGCGGAATGGCGACCCGGCCCGAGCGGTCCAGTACGTCCCGGTCCACAACGGCACTGTAGATCCTGCCTTGATTCGAGCTCTTCGCATCGATGTTGCTGTTCGTTCGCACCGTGATTTCGGTGCCCGTCGGTACAGTCTGAGCGCACACGGGCACGCCTGACCCAACTGCAAAAGTCAGGGTTACAATTGCCAGTATCTTCATGTGTATTCCTCCTCTCCCTTCAAATTAGCAAGCTGACAGCCAAACTTTCATATGGGTCCCAAAATCGCAAATTCTCTCGGCGCCTACACGAAAGCATTGGTGAAAAACGCCGCCATCACGACGTTACTGTTCATGGTTGGCTTCGCGATAGCAGGTGTTCCAGGCTGGGCTTTTACAGGTTTCCTGTGCGGGATTTTGAATTTGGTTCCAGTGTTCGGTTCGATTCTGGCTCTGGGATTTGTTCTGCTGATTCAGTTCTTTGCTGGTCAACCCTGGGCCAATCTTGCAATGGCCGCCGGGGTCTGGCTGATCGTTCAATTTGTGGATGGGTTCGTTTTGTCGCCACGCGCCGCGGGAAAGGCCGGAGTGCACCCGCTTCTTTCCATTGTGCTCGTGCTGGTGGCGGGTCTGATCTTTGGTCCCATCGGGATGATCCTCGCGGTCCCGGCAGCGGCCGTTCTGCTTATTGTGTGGCGCGTGTCCCGTCCGCAATAATCGTGTGCTCGAATGTATCGATGCTGCCCGTGAAAAGCGGAGCAGCCAGGCCCGGCTCCGCCACGTTCACACCCGTCTTAACTTGCGAAGGTGCAGTCACCAGCAGCGGGATATCCTGCCCAAGCAAGATCTGCTCTCCCTCCAGAATCGTCATCCGATGCGCTTGAGGATCGTATCTCACCTGCAGTCGAATCGGCGTGTTTCTGGCTGAACTCAGATCTGCTGAAACGGTCGCGTAGTGAAAGTGCGAATGCAGTCGGATCTTATTGCCCTGCTGCTCGGCGTACAGCAGATAACGATGCGCCTGCCCACCCATCGCAAGCAGCGGCTCGCGAAAGCCATCGTTCTGCTCCTCAAAGCGAACCGTCATACCCACCCGGATAGTGGGGTTGAGCATCGGACGAAAGTGCTCGACCGGACTGAACCAGCTCGCCAGACGTATGTAATTCGTCGGCCGGTTTTCGAGTATGGAGTCGTAAGGGCCAGCGATTCCCAGCGCCATATTGGCGGTGATGCTATACAGCGCCAATGCACAAAACATCGTCACCAGGAGTGCTCGCGCTAATTGGGTTCGTTCGGTAAAAAGGACACCAAAACTGACCAGAGATGTAAGCAGCAGCAGCGGAAGAAAGTCGACCTCGTAACGCTGAGTCGTGAATCCGGTCGCCGAAATAAAGACAAGAATCGCAAAGCACGCCAGCATCGCGCAGAACAGATACACGCGCACGGGGCCACGTAACAGCAAGGCGCGGAACGAGAAGAGAATCACAGGGGAAATCGCGAATACTCCCGCAATCGGCTCATAGAAGTATCCGACCGGGAAAGCAAAGGCAGGCATCCTGAAAGGAAACTGAAACGCGAGACTGAAC
>JACMLA010000200.1 GCA_014379815.1 Bryobacteraceae bacterium
GCAGGAAAGGACGAATCATGGTGAGAGACAGAATGCCACCCAAATTGTAACCCGCCACCCGATTCTGCAAGACTCAGAAGCTCCTCGTTCTACCCGACTGACAGCAGCTCAGATAAAAAACCCTCGCCAATACTAACTTTTATTCCTCTAGATCGTCGACTAGTGTAAGATCACATCCATGCCCAAAAAGAGTCCAAAAGAGACGGATATGGTTCAGGGCACGCTCGATATGCTGGTGCTGCGGACGCTGGTACTGGGGCCTGTCCACGGACATGGAATTGCCCTCGCGATTGAGCAGGCTTCCAACGACGTGCTGCAGGTGGAGCACGGATCTCTGTACCCGGCCCTGCACCGGCTCGAAACGCGGGGATGCATTGCTTCCTTTTGGGGCACCTCTGAGAACAATCGGAAAGCGCGCTACTACCGCTTAACTCCGTCCGGTCGAAAGCAACTCTCCGCCGAAGCAAGCCGCTGGGAAACCCTCGTCGCCGCAATCGGTCGCATCATGAATCCGGCGAACGGCTGAGGCGATGCGACACTGGCTCCGCTTTCTGCAACGTCACTCATGGGATCAGGAGCGAGCCCGCGAACTGCAGTCCCACCTCGACCTCGAAATCGAACGCAACATCGAACGCGGAATGTCCGAACCGGACGCCGTAAACGCAGCCTATAGCAAGCTCGGAAATATTGCCCGGATTCGTGAGGAGGTTTATCAGATGAACACCATCGGAGCAGTCGAGAATCTTTGGCGCGACCTGCGCTACGCAGTGCGCAGCTATCGCGCCAGTCCTGGCTTCACTTCAGTCGCACTGTTGTCCCTAATGCTCGGGATCGGGGCGACGACCGCGATTTTCAGTGTGATCTACGGTGTTCTCATCTCGCCCTACCCCTATGCAAAGCCCGGCGAGATCTGGGCTCCCATGCTCCGTGAGACCAAAACCAGCCGTATTCAGTGGCCTGAACTTTCGATCCAGGAGCTCGCAGAACTGCAGAAGCTGCCAGGCATCGGGACCGCAATGGGCACCCAGTACGATTCGGCATCGCTCGCGGGTGACCGAAGCCCCGAAAATCTGACTGCGCCGCGGCTAACCCCGGCAGCCTTCGATTTCCTTGGCGTTCCTGCTTTAGCGGGTAGAACCATTCAGCCGGCTGACATTGGTCCGGATGGGCAACCTCAGCCCGTTACCGTCATCAGCTACAAGCTGTGGCAACGGTTATTTAGTGGAAGCCCCGACGCTATCGGCAAGACCTTAATTCTCGATCGTACCCCGCACACAATCATCGGAGTAATGCCTCCGCGATTCGGCTGGTACACCGACGACGGTTTGTGGCGGGCGGTTGGCACGGCCAGTGCCCCAGGCAGCGGCACCCAGAGCCGCCTTTTTACCATCCTCCGGCTAAAGACCGGTGTCGCGCCGAAGGTCGCTGAAGAACAATTGCAGCGATTCTATGCGCAGATACAGGCAAGTACTCCCGACCGTTTCCCTAAAGAAGGGTTTACGCCCCAGCTGCGCAATTACCTTGACATGACCGTGGCCAGCGGAGAGTTGCAGTCGAACCTCATGCTTCTGCTTAGCGCGGTAGCCTTCCTGCTGCTGATTGCCTGCGCGAACGTCGCCAATCTGCAGCTTGCCCGAACCGCAGCCAGAACCCGTGAGATTGGCCTCCGACTTTCTATTGGGGGTAGTCGGCGCCGCATCCTTGGCCAGTTGCTTACCGAAAGTATTGTCCTCGCACTCGCCGGGGGCCTCCTCGGTATCGGACTCGCTTTCGGACTTACGAAGTTGATCGCGACCCTGTTGCCATCCTTCTACACACCTAATGAGGCCCGCATCACTTTGAACGTGCCCGTTCTGCTCTTCTCGTTCACAGTAGCTGTCCTGACTGGCGTCCTCTTTGGACTCGTACCGGCAATCCAATGCAGCCGTCAAAATCTCACGCAGGCTCTTCGGGAACGCACGCAAGCCGGTGGTTCCGGTGCAGGCGGAACACGGACCCGGAGCATACTCGTGATCTCCGAAGTGGCACTCTCCGTCGTGCTGCTCGTGGCGGCTGCTGTCGCCATCCGGAGCTTTATGCGCGTGCAGCAACTCGACCTCGGCTTCAATCCGGACAACGTCCTGTCCGCAGGATTGCCCTTGCCGCGTGACCGTTATCAAACTCTGGAATCGCGAAATCTTTTCGCGGGACAATTGCTGGAACGCGTCCGCGCTTTACCGGGTGTGACGGCGGCAAACATCGGGAACGGAGGCATGCCCTTTTATGGACCCGGCTCGCGCTTCACCATTAACGGTCAGCCTGTCCAGGGTGTCGAGAGAATCAATTGCAATGCGGTCGGAGAAAGCTATCTGGAAGCGATGGGTGCGCGCCTGCTTCGAGGGCGTGAACTGACCGAAGCAGAAGTAGCTACAGGCCGGCGAGTCGCACTCATCAACGAAACAGCTGCGCGTCTCTGGCCCTCCGGACAGGACCCGGTCGGTCGCCAGATCGCCGTGGCTATCCTCGCTAAATCTCCCGACCCTTCCATCGCAATCTGGCCTGGACCTGCCGAAGTAACCATCGTCGGGGTCATCCGCAACACCCGCAACGCCGGTCTCTCCAGTGAGCCAAATCCCGCCATCTACTTTCCTTACACACTCATCGCGCCGGGGTTCCGGCAAATCATCATTCGCACTCAGGGCGATCCGATGCAATTTGCGAATGTCCTGCGCCGCGAGGTGCAGGCAATCGACAGCGAGCAGGCTCTTCAGCGCCCACAACCCTTCACGGAAATCCTCGACCAGCAAGCCGCTCAGCCGCGATTTAACATGGCCTTGTTTGGTTTGTTCGGAGGCATCGGCATCTTGCTGGCCGCCACCGGGATCTTTAGCGTGATCTCTTATAGCGTCGCCCAGAGGACCCATGAGATCGGAGTACGTGTAGCCCTCGGAGCCAGGCAGACCGACATCTCTGGTCTTGTTGTCGGCATGGGTGCAAAGCTGGTTGCGATCGGCATCGGAATAGGACTAGCCGGAACCATCGTCCTTGTTCGAGTAGTGCAAACGCAGGTCTTCGATCTCGCCCTGTTCGACGCAACTTCGGGTGCTGCAGTCATAGCTCTTCTGGCAACAGTTGGCCTTCTTGCCTGCTACCTTCCAGCCCGAAGAGCCGCCCGCTTGAACCCCATGGTGGCTCTGCGCCAGGACTGAAACTCAGCTACGGGAGAATCAGGCCTTGGCGCATTCCGATCGCAACCGCTTTACTTGAGTATTATTGCGTTATTCACTGTTGTTTCTGAACAATCCTCTGATAA
>JACMLA010000201.1 GCA_014379815.1 Bryobacteraceae bacterium
ACTTCCTGAAACGCGGCACGATTTAGGTAGAACAAAGTACTTTCGGAGTTATCGGCGTAGGCGTTCCCTCCCACGTAGTCGACTCTTTGGCCGGGAGTCGAAGACGGGTTGCCGATCGAAAAGGCGCTGCCTGTTTGGGCTGCAAAGATGCCGCTTACTTGCCAGCCCCCCAGTGCGAGGCGACTGAACGTGTCCGACCCTAACTTAAGCGGTGGAACCTCGTAAAGGAAGTCGGAGACGAAGCGATGGCGGATATCGGTTGGGCCTGGGCCGCGTTCTGCCCGGAGATTATTGTTGTCCTGCACACGCTGCGAGTTTAGAACGAGATCTCCATCGCTGAAGGTTAGCTGGTTGGCCCAGGTGTAGTGCAAGTTGAAAAGGAAGCCAGTGGCGAGCCTTTTGCGAAGTGACGTTTGCCACGATTCATATCGGCTTCGCTCGCTGGTGTCGTAGGAACGAAACGTACCTAGCGTCGGGATAGCACGAACGCCGGTGAGACGATCTACCTGGTTCAGGTCGCGGACCAGGTTCAACTTGATTCCGCGTGTCCCTACATAACTGGTCTCGAGCACCATGGTGCTTGTCAGCTGGCGCTGTATGCCAAGTTGCATCTGAATGGAATAGGGGTTTGGGAAGTCTTCACTGACTACGGTGCCGGGAGCCAGCGGAGCACCTTTGACGAGTGGAAGCACGTTTGCGTTGACGACCGGATAGCGCAGGACATTGTTCTGGAGTACGTCGGCTCGCGAGAACACTCTGCGGAACGGCTCGTCGATTGCGTTCTGCACGAGATCGACGGGCCCGCCGAGTATATTGCGGGGATTTACGAAGATCCCGGCGCCGCCCCGAACGACTGTCTTGCCATCCTGATCCAGGGTGTAGGCGAATCCGACTCTTGGAGAGAAGTTATTCCGGTCCGCTTTGTAGATACTGTCGGAGGGCAGCAGGGCGCCAGCACCGAAGTTGGACACGTTGAACAGGCGGTCGTCCCGCTCCTTGGGTACCGAGAAATAGTCGTAGCGAACGCCCAGGTTGAGGGTCAGGCGACGGCTGACGCGGAAGTCATCCTGCAAGAAGCCGCCAATCTGCCATTGCGTCATTCGGAAAGGAAGCACACCGAATGTCACCTGCACGCGACTGGGTATGTTTGCGAGGAAATCGGCTTCGTTGGCGTACTGAATGTCAGGTGACTCCACGTTCTGACGTCGCACGTTTCGCTTGAGGAAGATTCCACCCATCTTCAGGTTGTGCCGCCCAATTGTTTTGGCGGAAACATTTTCCCAGCTTAGTGTCTCGCCCGATCGGGCCAGTGTCTCTCCTCCCGTACCGAAACCGAGATTCCCACTAATGCCCGCAAGACCGAGCGTGTAGATGCCATCTACACGCGATACCTCGTTGTGATTGACGCCGAAACGCGTTTCGTTAGACCATGTAGGCCGGCTGTAGATGAAGTTCAATGTGCCGGACTCCGAGATCCCGGTGAACTCTTGCGAATTATTAGCCTGAATCCGGGGATTTTCCACGAAGGGACGTCCCCGGGTATAACGGGCATTCATGATGAGATTGGATTTGATGTAGTAATCGACACGCGAGACAGCATGATTGTCGGTGCCTGCGTTCGAAGCGTTAGTGACATAGAACGCGGTAAGCGCCCCACCTACAGGGGCCGTGGTGGGCAGCGGAAACAGATCGAAGAAAGGCTGGTATGCCGGCACCGCGGCAATGGCACGCGCCCGGAAGTCGGCTGACGGCACGTTGCCTGTGATGGTCAGTGCCCGGCTTTGCCGATAGCCCTCATACACGCCAAAGAAGAACAGCTTGTCCCGCACGATGCGCCCACCGAATGAGCCGCCAAACTGGTTGTAGACCAGAGGACCCTTCGTAAGGGCGAATTGCGGACGCGCGGCTAAGTCCTCGACCTGATTGTTGAGAAACAAGCTTCCATGAAAGGCGTTCGAACCACTTTTCGTGATGATGTTGATGCCGCCAGACATCGTGTTTGCGACCTCTGCGGATGGAATCCCCTTAGTGATGTCCAGCTCCGCAATCGCTTCCAGGCTGACTGTGCGGATGGGGTTGAAGTTCTGCGCCATGCCCAGCGACGGCACTTCCGGGTCGCCCTCGGCATCGGTACCATCGACGGTGAGCCGGAATCCCGCCCCGGGCAGACCGTTCATGGAGACTCCTGTACCCTGGTTGGAAACGCCGGTTGACACGCCTATGATGTTGGTCCAGTCTCTCCGCGCCAGAGGTAGCTCACGTACCTGAGTCTGTGTCTTTCCCTCACGCTGTTCTGCGGACACTGTGTTTACCAGGGGCGCAGAAGAAGTAACTTCCACGATCTCGGCGACGTTACCGAGTGCAAGAGTGTATTCCGCACCAAGACGCTGGCCTGCACTGAGTTCGATTCCAGACTGCTTCTGCCCCTTGAACCCTTTAGCCTCGATGAGGATTGTGTATTTCCCCACGGCAAGAAAGGCCACAGTGAAATCGCCAGACGAATCGGAGGTAGCGCTGATTCGGGAATTTGTAGCTTCATTCTGCAGAGCTACCAATGCCTGGGGAACGCCGGCCCCTGAAGGGTCCAGTACTCTCCCGTAGATCGTAGCGGTCGTCACCTGAGCGAACAACGGGGATGTGGCAGACAGGGCTGCCAAAGCAAGACAAGGCTTCCAGTTCATGATGCTCTCCTAAACCTTTGGGGTGGACCAGTGCTTTCTATACTCGCGACCGAGCATACTGTTCGCCTGCGAATCTCCGGCGATGCTCTCCGTTGCAGCTTCATACTTCACCGGGCGTCCGGTTCTCGAGACAATGTTGCCAAGTTGCAGCAAGGTGTTGGTTGCCTGGAGGACTTCTATATCTGCATTAGGCTTTCGGCGGCTTTTGACACACTCGATGAAATTGCGGTGATGGTGAATGGAATCGCTGTCGTTAGCGGAGTCGTATTCCTCGCTAACCAGCTTGCCTTTGGCATCATAGACTCGGTAGCCCCACGGTTTGGGCCAGCGACCGATTTGCACAGTGCCTTCG
>JACMLA010000202.1 GCA_014379815.1 Bryobacteraceae bacterium
ATCTCACAGCTGGCCTCGTAATCCGGCGGGAGCGCCGCCAGTGAGCCGGTTCGAAGCCACTCCGTCTGTTGGAGCCAAACTTCGACAGGAAGCAATCGCGAGCATTCTCTTCCTGGGCATGCTGATCTCGATTCTGCTGCCGCTCTTTGCAATTGTGGGCTACTTGGTCTGGCAAGCGGCGCCCTCCCTGAACTGGCAATTTCTGGTCCTCGCGCCGACACATGGAATGCGCGAAGGCGGAGTCTGGCCGGCCTTCATCGGTACCCTCTATCTGGTGACTCTGTCGCTAGCCGTCGCTACACCCATCGGCGTTCTTGCCGCTGTGTACCTCACCGAGTACGCGAAAGATAACTGGTTCAATCACGCCGTCAACATGGCCGTTTTGAACCTTGCAGGAGTCCCCAGCATTGTGCACGCGCTATTCGGCCTGGGCGCTTTCGTCTACGGAGCTCAATTCGGTTACTCTGTTCTCTCTGCCTCTCTGACCTTAGCCATCATGACGATGCCGGTCATCATCGCAAGCACCCGGCAAGCTTTGTTGAGCGTGCCGCACAGTTTCCGCGAGGCCTGCTGGAATCTTGGCGCCAGCCGCTGGCAGACGATTCGCACCATAGTGTTGCCTAACGCCATTAGTGGCATCCTCACCGGAATCATCCTGCAAGTCAGCCGGGCTGCCGGTGAGACTGCCCCCATCATGTTCACCGGCGCTGTCTTCTACAAAGCTGTCGCTCCCGGTACCCTGTTTCCGTACGCATTGAACGAGCAATGCATGGCACTCTCAATGCACCTGTATACACTTTCGACGCAGACTCCCGGAGTCGCTGCCTCGATCCCTAATGCCACCGCCGTGTTGCTGCTTGCATTGGTGTTTCTGGTCAACTCGGCTGCTATCGCCCTGCGCACGGTCCTGCGCTCGCGAGGAAAATGACGAATCGCATCGAGGTGCGGGATCTCCGCCTCTCCTACGGCAATCAGGAAGTTCTGCGCGGTGTCACTTTTGATTTAAGTTCGAACGAAATCCTGGCGATCATTGGTCCCGCTCAATCTGGAAAGACTTCTCTGCTGCGATGTCTGAACCGCACAATCGACTTCGTTCCGAACGCGCACATTCAGGGCACTATATCTGTCGACGGCGAGGTGCTCAACAACCGGACTGACGTCGAGGCGCTTCGACGCAAAATCGGAATGGTGACACCTCTGCCGGTAGGCCTGCCGCTTAGCGTGTACGACAACGTAGCGTTCGCCCCCCGGTGCGCCGGTGTCTCCAATCGTAGCGAGCTGGACGGCATCGTCGAGCAGTGCCTGCGCCGCGCAGTGCTCTGGGACGAAGTACAGAGTCGCCTGTCCATGGCAGGCACAAAGCTCTCCGGCGGTCAGCAGCAGCGGCTCACACTCGCCCGTGCACTTTCCCACCGCCCTGAGATCCTGTGTCTGGATGAGTTTTCTATCGCTATCGATCCCGTCACCACCATGCGCATAGAAGAAGTACTTCGGGAATTGCGCAAGGAGCTGTCTATCATCCTGGTGACCAATCTGACACAGCAGGCCAAGCGGCTGGCCGACAGAACTATGTTTCTGCTTAAGGGAGAGATTGTCGAACTGGCAAAGAACGATGTGATCTTCTCGCCCACTCCCGCCGATCCCCGAACTTTTGAGTACGTCAGCGGCAAATGGGGATGAACGCGATCGAGACCCGCGGATTGAATCTCTGGTACGGGGACTTTCAGGCTCTTAAGGACGTGACGCTGCACGTGGAACAGGGCGGCATCACTGCCCTCATCGGCTCGTCTGGTTGCGGCAAAACGACGCTGCTGCGCTGCTGTAATCGCATCAATGAGCGGATCCCAAAAGTACGCACCAGCGGAGAAATCAGGATCCTCGATAAGAACATCTACGACCCGGATGTCTCGTTGCTGGAACTGCGAAAGACCGTTGGCATGGTGTTTCAGCGCCCGAATCCCCTGCCGGTATCGATCTACGAAAACATCGTCTTCGGGCTCCGCCTTCACGCCCCGCCTGAGGCCCGGACGCGGCCGGCTCTCGATGCTGCTGTCGAGAAAGCACTCACCGAAGCCGCGCTCTGGGCCGATGTGAAAGACAAGCTGCACGACACCGCTACGTCTCTTCAACTGGAACAGCAACAGAAGCTTTGCATTGCAAGGTTACTTCCACTGCAGCCGGAGATCATCCTGATGGACGAGCCCTGCGCGGCCCTCGACATCGCCGGCACCGAAAGTATCGAGCAATTGATACGAGGCTGGCAGGGCGTTTACACCACGCTGATCGTGACTCACAACATGGCCCAGGCCCGCAGAGTCAGCGATCATTCGGCGTTCATGCTCACCGGGCAATTGGTGGAGTACGGGACGACCGAAGAAGTCTTTGACAGACCTAAAGATCCCCGCACCTCCGACTACATAGCCGGGCATTACGGCTGAGCCCGGACTCAAGGGAATAGTCGTAGCCAGGGTGCGATACTCCGGTACAGAAGTATGGTCTCGAAGATCCTCCTCGCCCTTCTGCTGACGTCATGTCCGCTGATCCGCGCTGCCGGAAATTGGCCGCAATTTCGTGGACCGGACGGCACTGGGCACTCGGATGCGCGTGGCCTCCCCTTGCTGTGGAGCGAGACGCGCAACGTCGTCTGGAAAACCGCGATTCACGATCAGGGCTGGTCGTCCCCCGTGATCTACGGAAAACAGATTTGGCTGACCTCCGCGAGCAAGGACGGCCGGGAACTCTTTGTGCTGTGCATAGACCGGGACACCGGCAAGATCATCCGCGACTGGAAATTGTTCGATGTCCCGCAGCCGCAATACGTACACCCGTTCAACACGCACGCTTCTCCCACGCCTGTAATCGAACAGGGGCGAGTCTACATCACTTTCGGGGCTTCGGGCACGGC
Source organism: Bryobacteraceae bacterium (assembly GCA_014379815.1). Next base: position 2,906 of record JACMLA010000202.1, read on the forward strand.
TTGCATCGACACCAAAACCTTTCGGGTTTTATGGGAAAGGCGCGACATTGAGTGCAACCACTTCCGCGGCGCCGGATCGTCCCCGATTCTTTTCGGCAACTTACTGCTGATGCACTTCGATGGGAGCGACCATCAGTTCGTGATAGCGCTCGACAAAAAGACTGGGCGAACAGTATGGCAAACCAAACGGTCGATCGACTTCAAGGATCTGGACAGCAACGGAAAGCCTGCCGCCGACGGCGATGAACGCAAGGCGTTTTCGACTCCTCATGTCGAGAGGATCAACGGGCGCTGGGAGATGATCAGCCTCGGAGCGAAGGCCGCGTACTCTTACGATCCCTTTACCGGTAAAGAGTTGTGGCGGGTGGAAGAGCGCGGTCGGCATTCCGCGAGCACGCGTCCTGTGATGGGCCACGGAATGATCTTCTTCCCGACGGGCTTTTCCGCTGGGCATTTGTTCGCGGTGCGCACCGGCGGCGAAGGCTTAATAACCGATACGCATGTTGTCTGGAAGGTGAAACGGGGCGTATCGAATAAGCCATCCATTCTGTTGGTCGAAGACTTGATCTACATGATCGGCGACACGGGCATTGCGAGCTGTATCGATGCCAGGACAGGACAACAGCTCTGGCAGCACCGGATGAGCGGGGAGTACTCTGCCTCGCCTGTGTACGCCGATGGCCGGCTGTGGTTCTTTAGCGAGGACGGCAAGACAACGGTGCTCAAGCCGGGCCGCGTGTTTGAGCAAGTAGGCGAGAATCGCCTCGACGAGGGATTTCTGGCATCACCAGCGATTGCGGAGAAGGCGTTTTATCTGAGGACCCGAACGCATCTGTACCGGATTGAGGAGAAGTAGCCCGCACCGGGCCATTCAATCCCCCGACCAGGTCGGTTGTCAGCGCATTCGCATGGAACTTCTGGCCAGCGGAAGACGTAGCCCAATCTTGAAGGTCACGATTGGTCGTGTTTAAAGCAAACATCAAAAGGGAGCCATGACGTTCGGCGAAAGCACGTTGTACGCAATGATCGTCGCGTGCGAAGCCGCCTTCTGGGTCGTCCTTTTTTCGGGATTGGCCTTCCGCTACGTTTTAGGTTGGAGCCGCTTCAGCCGATACTGTCTTCTGTGTGTGCCGCTGATCGACTTCGCCCTTTTGGCCCTCACCGTCGTGGATTTGCGGAGCGGTGCGCGCGCCATCATGGCGCACGGTCTGGCAGTGGCGTATATCGGATTCACGGTCGCTTTCGGCCCGGTACTAATCGATTGGGCAGACCAGAAATTTGCACAGAGGTTCAGAGGCGCTCAACCGGCCTCGCTGTGTCCCCGCCAGGGCTGGGCCAGCGTTCGTTACGAACTCAAGCTCTGGGCGCGCTGCCTCCTCGCGGTCGCTGTGATGTACGTTCTTTTGTTC
>JACMLA010000203.1 GCA_014379815.1 Bryobacteraceae bacterium
CCGATGATCTTCTCTTCACTGTGCTTCGTCTTCTTCATCTGAAAAACTCCTCGTCTTAATTTCGGAGCTTTCCAAAGTATGAATGGCTTAGATTATCGGGGGCACGTCAATGCGGTCTACGCCAGTATGCGCGGGACCAAAGGCAAAAATGCGGCCAAAGTCAAGAGTTTTGCGGAGTATGCCAAAGAGAGTAACGTCGAGCTGCATATTTAGAACTCGATGTATCTTCGACAGAGTCCGCCAACAGAGCAATCAAGGAAATCGTACTTGAGGAAGGGAAGGTGTTCGTCGTCATCCACAACGCCGGTCACATGAGCTTCGGGCCAGTTGAGTCCTTTACACCCGAGCAGATTGCGAAGCTTTACGACGACAACGTTGTAAGCACTCAGCGAGTCAACCGTGCCGCTCTAGCGGTGGTGCACTGGTCTACTATGCGGACGAGCCGCGATTGACACCGGTCCCCAACCTGCCTTTGGACGTAAATGCCACGATCGCGTCTGCGGCTTCACTAACGCCGCCCGCTGTGAGGAAAGACTTGCGCACCAGGGCAGCGTGCTCTCGAAAGCTCGTCTCGGCCAAAACCCGGTTCACCGACTCGCGAAGCTTTTCCGACGTCACTTCTTCCTTCGCCAGATAGATTCCAGCCCCAAGTTCCTCCACCCTCCGCCCAACCAGCGCCTGTTCACTCATTTGGGGAACAACCACAACAGGCACGCCATAGTAGAGGCTCTCGTTGACGCTGTTCATTCCGCCATGAGTCACAAATACCGCTGCACGCTCCAGTACATCCAGTTGCGGAACGTAAGATCGCACAATGAAGTTCGATGGCGGAGCGCCAACGGTCTCCATCGATACGTTCGCTCCTGTCGACAAAATGACCTGAACATTCTGATCCCGAAATGCCTCAAAGCACTTCCGATAAAATCCACCGTCCGTATTAAACAAAGTACCCAGCGAGACATACACCATCACCCGATGCTGCACCTGCTCCCATGGGAAACCGTCGCTCTCTTTCCGATCCGTTATGGATGGTCCGATAAAACGGTAGCGCTCGTCAAACGTCTCCGCGCAAGGTTGGAAATAACGAGAGGTGTACACAATGTTCAGGTCTGAGCCAGGAAACATCAGTCCACGAAGACCTGGATCGCGCACACGATAGAGATGCCGCAGCTTCCGCCCGATGAGGAGGGCCCGCGCTACGTGACGAAGTTTCGACAGCACCAGCCGCGTACTTGCCGGTCTTATCCCGTGCGCAAATGCGAACTGCGAGACTCGCCGGTTCAGAGCGAACGTGCTGATGGATGTCACTACCGGGACACCAAGCAGCTTCCCAACCCAGGCGCCCCACGGTGCGACCGAGTCTGTGATGACGTAGTCGGGGCGGTCCGCGCGGAAGGTCTCCAGTTCCTGCTCAAGGACTTCAGCCGTCGTGGTCATCAACAGCGATGAGAGCTCATGAATGCGCTCGGGCAATTGCCGCAAGTCCCTTAGAAACGCATTTCTGTATGGGCGATACCCCCCAAGCGAGCCCGCAATCTTTGCAGCAAACGCCTCTGTCGCGTAATAGGCAACCTCATCGCCTCGCCCAACGAGCTCTCTTACCAGCGGGAGCGAGGGATTGATGTGGCCTGCTAATGGAAGACTGAGAAACAGAGCCTTAGCCATTCCTTAAAGATCGCCTCCTACACCATAGCTTGACTCCGGCCGGATCGCCTTCCAACTTTCGCGAAACGCTGAAGGGCCGCAGGCTGCTGCTTGTATATACCTTGACACGCATATGCAAGATAAAGTATATAAAGAACGTGGAATCTGTATTCGAGGTTATTGCGGAGCCGAACCGCCGCGCGATATTGAGTCTCCTGGTCTCATCAGAACGGTCGGTTGGAGACATTGAGCGTCAACTTCGTATGCCGCAGCCGACCGTGTCAAAGCATCTGCGAGTTCTGCGAGAGGCCGGTTTCGTGGAATCCACGGTGGCTGCGCAACGCCGTCTCTACCGACTGAAACCTGAACCGCTTCAGGAGGTGGACGATTGGCTGGCTCCGTTCCGTCAGTTCTGGTCCGCCCACGTAGATGCTCTCGAACGCCACCTCGACCGCATGGATCAATCAACACAAACGAAAAGGAAGACAAGGAAAAGATGACGGATCGCGAGCAGTACGTACCGGGTCCCGCCAGTGACGCGGGGATACAGAAAGACGGAGAGAAGTGGACGCTCATTCTCGTCCGGGAGCTCCATCACTCACCGGCGATGGTGTGGCAAGCTCTGACCGATCCTGCGCACCTGATCGAATGGGCGCCCTTCGACGCCGACCGCAACCTGGCCGCCGTGGGGCCGGTGAAGCTCTCGACGGTCGGGACGCCGACGCCGCAGGTCTCCGACACTACCG
>JACMLA010000204.1 GCA_014379815.1 Bryobacteraceae bacterium
ACCTCCGGTAATCGGAGTTACTGGAGCTTCTCAGCCTGGAAGTACGTGCTTACCGCTTCAAGCACAGGCTCAAGATTGCCTGCGAGGATCTGGTCGAGCTGGTAAAGGGTGAGGCCGATGCGGTGATCGCTGATCCGGTTCTCTTTGAAGTTGTACGTCCGGATCTTTTCGCTCCGATCGCCGCTGCCGATCTGAACTTTTCGGTCCGCGCTTTGCTCGGTTCTCTGACGCTCCAGTTCGATTTCATATAGCCGGGCCCGAAGCACTTTCTCCGCCTTCGCCCGGTTTTTGATCTGAGACTTTTCATCCTGGCATGAGACAACCAGACCGGTCGGGAGGTGGGTGAGACGGACGGCTGAGTAGGTCGTGTTTACTGATTGACCGCCCGGCCCTGACGAACAGAACGTGTCGGTACGCACATCCTTAGGGTCGATTTTGATATCGATATCGTCGGCTTCTGGCATGACCGCCACAGTGACCGTCGAGGTGTGGATACGGCCTTGCTGCTCTGTTGCGGGAACGCGCTGGACGCGATGCACGCCACTTTCGTACTTCAACAGGCTGTAGACTTTCTTCCCTGCGACCGTGGCGATGACTTCGTTCATACCGCCCACTTCAGATTCGCTCAGGCTGACAATCTCCATTTTCCAGTTACGCAATTCAGCGTATCGGAGATACATACGAAACAGCTCGCCTGCGAACAACGATGCTTCGTCGCCACCCGTCCCTTTTCGAATTTCGATGATGACGTTTTTGTCGTCAAGTGGGTCGCGTGGCAGAAGGAGGAGCTTGAGTTCCTTTTCGCGTTCGCCCATCTGGGGCTCGAGACGCACAACGTCCTCGCGTGCCATTTCCTGCATTTCGGGATCGGGCTCAGCGAGCATCTGGCGTGCGCCTTCGAGATCGGCACTCACTTTTTTCCACTCGCGGTACTTTCCGACCACTTCCTGCAGCTCGCTTTGCTGCCGGGCGGTATTCCGGTACGTTTCGTTGTTGGAGATGATTTCCGGGTCGGCCATCTGGCGCGTCAGGTCCTCGAACCGCGCTTCGATGTCGGCCAGTTTGTCCATGTACTGCATATCATTTATCCGAATGCTGCATTGCGGTTACCCGGCTGCGGCACTTCAGGCAATAACCAGCTCCCCGCCCTGTTTTGCTTCGAGCTTCATAGCGCCATCCAGGGCATGAATGGCGATGGCGGTCTGGTCATCGGTAGGTTCTTTGGTCGTGATGCGTTGCAGCCACAATCCAGGTGCCGTCAGAAGCGCCATCAGGCCGCTGCGGCGTTTGGCGGCGTACCGGATCAGTTCATAGCTAAGGCCGACGATGACAGGCAGCAGAGCTATGCGCGCGAGGAACTTGCCAGCGAAGCTGTCGATAGGCAGAAGCGCGTAAATCACCATCGAGATCACCATCACAACCAGCAGGAAGCTGGTTCCACAGCGAGGATGCCAGGTAACAAACTTCTGCGCGTTGGCGACGTTTACAGGCTGGCCGGACTCGAAATTAAAAACCACTTTGTGTTCCGCACCGTGGTACATGAACACGCGGCGAATATCTTCCATGCGGGAGATCAGCCACAGGAACGAGAGAAAGATGCCCATCCGGATGATGCCGTCGACGAAGTTGAAAGCGATTCGTCCATGAAGGACCGGGTAAACCTTCTCCAGTTGCGTGGTGAGGAGCAGCGGAACGAATTTGTACAGGAAAATGAAGAACACCAGGGAAAACGCCAGATTGAGCCACATCATCCTGGAAGAGATTTCCACTTTTTTGCCTTCTGGCTGTGGCGGCTCGGCTGATAGCGCGGCGTCTGCGGAGAACTTGAGTGCCTGCATGCCCAGCCACATTGCCTGCCCGAGAGTCCCTATGCCTCGCAGCACCGGGTATTTGAAGATCGGATACTTTTCCGACATGCGGGGTAGCGGATTCTCTTCCGTCACGATTTCGCCGTCCGGTTTCCGGACTGCTACGCAATAGCTGTGGGGCGCACGCATCATGACGCCTTCCATGACGGCCTGGCCACCGACCAGCGTTTCTTCGCCGCTTTCGAGAACCGGCAGAAGCTGCGTATGAACTGCGAAACGGACAAGGGTTTTGAGGTACAAAAAAGGCTCTCCTGACTGTCTCATTATAGCGGCGTCGAAGCCACACCGCGGTGACGCCCTTTTGTTGCGAGATATCGTTGCCAGATATTTGTGAGATGTGAGAGAGCCTTGTTTGGTCGCTTACTTCGGCCAGCTCGAGAGCAGCCGTTGCACCTGATCGCGTCGCTCGGGAAGACCTGTGTCGAGGTACTGCTTCAGGTAGTCTTTCGCCTGCAACGGATGTCCCGGTTTCGCGTGAATCCAGGCGAGCGCAATTTTGGCGCTCGGGAACTGGATGTGGCTCGTTTCCAGCAGCCTCACTGCTTCAGGACTCAGTTTTTGCTGGCCATATAGCGACAAGCCAAGCAAATAGCGTGCTCCGGAGTTGCCTGCATCGACCTGGCACGCCCGGCGCGCAGCACGCTCCGCGTCCGCGAAGTTGCTGAGTGCCATCGATGCCATTGCGAAATTGGTGAGAACAAGATCGCTTCCCGAGTCAACATCGATTGCCTGCTGGAGCACCTTCAGGGCTTCTGCTGGCCTTTTTGTTGCAATGTACCTCGATCCCAGATTGTTTAGAGCTTCAACAAACTCAGGGTCAATTGCGACAGCCTTTACGAGGTGCAGAATGGCTTGCTCATGATCGTTCCCCACTCGGATGGACTTCTCATACTCTTTCCTCGCGCTGCGGGGAACTTTATGACTCAACCTATGGAGGGAAACGCTTCCGGATAACCCGAGCAGCACCGACCCTTTCTGCGTTTCGGGAGGCAGGCGAACGTTGACCCGCGCTGGAAATGCGTTCGAAACCAGATGCTCCGAATGCAGGGTTTCACCCTCGCCGGATCTCACGGTAAGCGTGTAATTGCCGGCCGCAACTCCGGGCATCTCAAACGAGCCGTTTGGGCCAATCAGGCCGGTTGCAATCTGTCGATGGATGTTGTCATGGAGCTCTACTGTAAAGCCCTGATAGGAGCTACAATTGCCGCAAATCAGTTCTCCGCGAACCGTTGACACTTCTAAGGCAAGCAGGCCAGAACGTAACAATAATAGTAGTAAAACACTCAAAGGATATACCTTGGGCATTTGCTTAACTCCGCGTGATTTTAGAATGAATTCGTGCGGCGACAAGGCAAGGCAAACGCACGTGTGGGCGGCTGGCTTAGCCGGGCAGATACAGTTTCAAGGTGGAAATGCTCAGCGAAGAGGACTACGTCTGCGGGGACAAGGACTGAAGCAGAAGTCGAATTAAGGATAACTCGCTTGTATGTTCAGAGTACTGTGAATTCTCTGAATAATCAATGAAATTATCGCTGCACGGGTGAGCAGCTAATCGACGGTAATTCGATGCACAGCCAGCGTGGTCCCGAGCGCTTGCTCCAGGCGGGCGACGCTCTTGTTGAAGTCGAGGCGCGCGACGACGGTTCGCCTGCGGGAATCCGCATATTCATTCTGGCGCGTGAGAACCAGGAAATTTGTAGATTCGCCTGTTTCGTAAAGGCGGCGCTCACTTTGTAATTTTTCCTGAGCGGCTTTGGCACTGGCTTCCGCGGCGGCAATGCGCTGACGGGATGTTTCGATGTTCTGGAGTGCATTGCGGACCTGCGCTTCAATCAACTGCTCGGCGCGTGCTTTCTCCAGACGGAGGCGCTTCTCGTTGATGAGTGTTTGCCCGTAACTGGCTTCTGCCGAGCGATTCCGGAGGTTGAAGTCCATGCTCACCCCGACCTGAAAGGACTGATAGTTGCCACCGAAAAGATTGCTTAACGCAGTCCCGTAGTTTCCAATGAGACTCGTGGGCACGGTACCGAAGCTGGGCGAAGCGACCGGGGGAAGTCCCTGCGCTGCGGAAAGTGCGTTGAGACGGTCGTAGACCGGGGTATTTTGATTTGCGAAAGGGTTAGGAATGTTGCTGAGACTTCCTGCGAGGCCATTCATGGAGTATTGAGCAATCGCGTTGACTTCCGGCCTGCGGAGGTTCGCGTTCAGCTCCTTCTGCACTCCATTGATCTCGTTCTGCACAGAGACACTGCGAAGTTCGGGACGGCGGCGAATCGCAGTAGCTAGTGCTTCCCTAAGATCCGCAGTTGCCGGCTGCAACAGAGACTCATCGGTGGGCACGATGACGTCGTTCCAGATCGATGCTGCTCTTTCGGGCGAGATGAGTATTTTGAGACTGTTCTCGGCTTCAGTGACAATGGCCAGACTCGAGTACCACGTGTCGACGCGGCGCTGCAGTTCCGCTTCAGCAGCCGAAATCTCGACCATCGCCAGAGTGCCGGTTTCCACCAGCCGCTGATTGATGGCGAGCTGTTCGCGTCCGAGCGACACTTGCTCCTGCGAGACAGCGACGCTCTCACGTGCGGCGACCAGATCGTAATAGGCCTGCTGGGTGCGGGTGACTATATCGATGACACGTGTTTCCAGATCCACCCCTGCCAGGTCCACCTGCTTCTGTCGAACACGGATTTCCGCCCGCTCCCTGTCGATGCGGAAGTTCCGGAGAATGGGCTGGGTCACCCCTACCGCAAGAAAGGATGTCAGGGCAGGATTGAAGCTGGCAAAGGGATTGGTCGTGGTACTCCGAAGATTGTTGAAGTCGAGAAAGCCTGTGGTGCCATACCTCGGCAACCTTTGACGCAGGGAAGCGTTGCTGCTGAAGTTCCGGGTGGTCAGCTTGCCACCTGCGCCCTGCAGGAGGCTGGCGACGGGAAGATTATCGGAAGTGAACAGCGGAGCCCATCGAAAAGTAGGATCGAAAAGTCCTTGTGCAACCTGAACATTCTGGATAGCGGTGTCGCGCGCCGTACGTTCGATGTCGATATCGAGATTATTTGCCAGAGCCAGCTGGATGGCTTCCTCGAGCGCCAGCGAACGTTCCGTGATTCCAACACCAACGCGGGCCGGCGCACCCGGATCGGTGACAGGCCGCATGCCTCCGGAGGGTGGTGACTGACTTTGCGCGGCGACAATGGTGGCGAACAGGGCCAGCGTGATCAACGTGCGTTTCATTGCATGGATTCCTGTTAGTCGCCAGCCTGGGTCCGAACCTGAGGAACCGGGACAGCGCGGGTACGAAATGGTCCGCGAAACCGGCTCCACAGCCGGAGGTGCGCCAGGTCGTCGAACAGAGAGTAGACGACCGGAGTTACCAGAAGAGTGAGCAGAAGACAGAGTGTTTGTCCACCGATCACGACGATAGCCACAGTCCGGCGAGAGGCTGCTCCGGCCCCACTGCCAAGAGCGAGAGGAATCATACCCGCCACGAGAGCCGCGGTCGTCATGAGAATAGGCCGCAGCCGGTCGAGACAACCCTGGTGTATTGCCTGTGTACGAGGCATTCCCTCAGCCCGGAGGGACTTGATGTGATCGATCTGCAGAATTGAGTTCTTCTTGACGATTCCGAACAGAACCAGAACGCCGACGGACGTGTACACGACCGAGAAGTTTTCATTGAAGATCAGCAGCGACAGCAGTGCGAAGGGGATGGAGAGTGGAAGGCTGATCAGGATGGTGATCGGATCGACAAAGCTTTCAAATTGCGCCGCCAGCACCATGTACATGAACAGGACAGACAGCACAAAGGCGACGAGGAAATTAGAGGCAGCACGGCCGAACTCTTTCGACTGACCGATAAGACCGGTGCTGTAGCCCGCTGGCATGTTGAGGTCCTCGATGGTTGTGTTGAGTTCGGTGAGGACGTTGCTGAGAGCCTGACCTTTAACAAGGTTTGCGGTAATCAGGATTTGTCGCTGACGGTTGTAGCGTTCAATCTGGGTAGGCCCGGTAGCCGGCTGGAAGGACGCGACGTTGGAGACAGGCACGTTCCCCAGAGTCCGGGAGGGCACAAAGAGCCGATCGAGCGCCTCGGGGCTGGTGCGGAATTCTTTTTCGACGCGGAGTTCGACATCGTACCGGTCATCCCCTTCGCGGTACGTGGTCACCTGGTTGTCGCCACCGACGAGGACGCGCATCGCGTTCGCGATGGACGCAACGTTCACGTCAAGATCCGCAGCCTTGTCCCGATTCACGATGACGCGCAATTCCGGCTTCCCTGCCTCATACGAGCTGTCGAGATCGGTGACGCCGGGGATCTCGGCCAGACGCTTCTTTACCCGCTGTGCATACTTGTCCAGTTCACTGAGCTCGGGACCCTGGAGAAAGAACTGCAGCTCCGATGTGGAGCCGGTGCCCTGGATGGCCGACGGAGGTTGAATGCTGATCGTGAGGTCACGAAATCCTTTGACCCGTTCGCGCGCAGCCAGCATGAGAGCCTGTTGCGAGTCTTTACGTTCCTTCGGATCTACAAGTTCGATGAGTATGGAGCCGCGGTCTACCTGTTTGCGCTGATCGGAGCCAATGGTCGTGAGTAAGTCGCGTGCTCCCGGAAGGGACTTTAGCTGGAATTCCAGTTGCTTCATTACTTCCGACGAACCCTCCAGCGAGGAGCCCGGAGGCAATTTGACGGTGACTTCAAATTCGCTCTGATCGTCCTGCGGAATGAAGCTCTTGCCTACCCGGCTGAAGAGAGGTCCGGTCGAGGCGATCACCACAACACATATCGCCACGATGATCCAGCGATGGCTCATCGACCAGAAGAGCATGCGCTCATACGGCCTCGATGTGAAGCGATAGAGCCAGGTCTCCTTCGTGTCGGAACTCTTTGCGCCATGCCCCGATCCGGCGGCGTCACCCGGACGAAGAAATCGGGCGCAAAGCATCGGAGTCAGAGTGAAGCTGACCAGCAAAGACACCATGATGGCGAACGCAGCGGTGAAGCCAAAACTCGACATGAATTTCCCGACGATGCCGCTCATCATGGCTACTGGCAGGAAGATGATGACAAGGCTCAGCGTTGTCGCCATAACGGCGAGTCCAATATCGCGGGTTCCCTGAATTGCCGCTTCCATCGGGCTCAGCTTCTTCTCTTCCATGAAGCGGAACACGTTCTCGAGCACGACGATGGCGTCGTCGATGACGATGCCCACCATCAGCACAAGAGCCAGCATGGTGATTTGGTTCAGTGTGAAGCCCATGATGTTCATGAGCGTGTAAGTGGCAATGATCGAGGTTGGGATAGCGACTGCCGCGATCAGCGTCGAGCGCCAGTTCCGGATGAAAACCCAGACGATCAGGGCCGCGAAAATGCCCCCGAGAATCAGGTGTTCCTGAACAGCATTAAAGGACTCGGAGATGAATTTGGACTGGTCGCGCGTGTAGCTGACTTTCAGGTCCGGCGGCAGCGACTTTTTCAGCTCCCCGATGCGCGCCTTAATGGCGTAAATCACGTCCAGAGTGTTGGTGCCGGCCTGTTTGCGAACTTCCAGAACGACGGCGTTTTCGCCATTCAGCCGCGCCAGGCTGCGAGGCTCTTCGTAGCCATCCACTACCCGGCCGACGTCGCTGATTCGGATGGGCGAGCCACCGACGTTTGCGATGATGATCCGGTTGAAGTCCCGTGGGTCAGTCACGCGACCCATCGTGCGCAGCGACAGTTCCCGCGCGCCCTGATCGATGCGTCCTCCGGGGATTTCGACATTCTGCGATGCGAGCGCGGCACGGATCTGCTCGACGTTGAGATTGTAGGAATACAGTTTCTGGCCATCGAGGATGACCTGAATCTGTCGCCTGCGATCGCCGACGAACCGGACCTGACCGACGCCTTTCAAAGACTCGATGTTCTTCTTAATTTTGTCGTCCACCAGCTTGGTGGTTTCCCGCATGTCGCGGTTAGCCGAGACGGCAACATTGAGAATGGGCGACGCATCTGTCGCGACCTTCTCGATTACCGGCGGGTCAGCATCTTCGGGAAGTTCCGGCAATACGCGGTTTACTTTGTCGCGAACTTCCTGCGCCCCAATCTCCGGGTCCTTGTCCAGCATGAACGCGACCACGACGATGGAGATGCCTTCGGCGGAGGTAGACCGAAGATCGTCGATGCCGCTGATCGTATTAACGGCTTCCTCGATTCTCTTACTTACCTGCGTTTCCACTTCTTCAGGAGCGGCACCGCGAAGCGTTGTGGTGATGGTGACGACGGGAAAGTCGACTTTGGGGAACAGGTCTACGCCAAGCTTGCGATAGGAGTCAAGGCCAAGGACCACCAGCATCATGACGAGCATGGTGGCGAAGACAGGTCGCCGGATACAGATTTCTGCGAGCTTTTGCATGATGTTCTCTTATCCTTTCGGCACCGCTTTGACCGGAGTTCCCCCTACCAGCTGCGCCAGGCCGGAAATCGCAACCGCATCACCCGCGCGGACCTGATCCGAGGGGACCTCTATCCACTCTCCAAGCTCCTGACCGGTGGTGAGGCGCTTCTCTATCGCTTTACCGTCGCGGATCACAAAGACTTTGGTCAAACCTGCCATCGTGTACACCGCGCGACGGGGTACCAGCACAGCTTCATTGCCGCGGGACAGCGTCAGCTGCACCTGAACGAACATGCCGGGACGGAGCCTCGCATCGTTGGCTGTCAGGCGCGCTTCCGCAGTCAGGGTGCGGGACTTCATCTCCAGCGACGGGTTCAATTCCCGAACGATTGCGTTGAATTCAAGACCTGGAGCAGCGTCAGTGGTAAAGGTCAGTGTCGTGCCGACCCGGATATTGCCCGCCGCATTCTCGGGAACGGTCAGCCGAAGGCGCATCGGATTCGTTTTGACGAGTGTCAGGAGTGGCGTGTTTTCTTTCAGGTACTGGCCTGGAGACACGAGACGCTCACTGACCGATCCATCGAAGGGCGCGCGCACCGAAGCATCGCCGAGGCGTTTGCGCGCCAGACTCACTTCTGTCTTGAGAGCCTGCACCTGAGCGAGGAGAGTTCTCGTGTCGTCACGGGCTCCTTCAAGAAGTGCCTGTCGCGCCTGGAACTGCTTCTGGATCTCGGTGTATCGTTCCTGGGAAATGTCGCCGGATTTCACCAGCCGGGAAGCATTCTCAAATTTGCTGCGCGAGTCTTCCATCTGCGCGAGGGCTTGTCGTATTGCAGGCGTGCTGTCCGGCCGGGCATCCTCATGCTCGGCATCGAGTCCCAGACGGGCAAGGGTCTGGGCAAGGGAAGCACGGGCGCGTTCTACCGCAAGAGTCAGTTCCTGCTTGTCAAGTTCCGCGATTACCTGCCCTTTCCGAATCGTCTGACCAAAGTCCACGAGTATCGAGGTGACACGTCCAGGAACCTCCGCGCTGACTGTCGAGGTCTCATCAGGCAACAGCGCGCCGGTGAGGGACAGGGTGCGATTCAGCAGCCTGCTTTGTGCAGCGATGGTTTGCACTGATAAAGGTTCTACAGGGTTTGACGACGCTTCGGCTTTTTTCTCGCCGTTCTGCGAACAGCCGACCAGCGAGAGACCTACTGCGAGCAGAAAACGAACAGTCTTCATTTTCGGTTTTCTTCCTGAATACACATTCCACTGACAAAGATGTCGACCATCTGCCGGATCGCGATCTTAGGTTTAAAAGGAAGCGGAGTCGCTTCAAAAACTATTGCGGTGAGAGCGTAATGGGCGACGATGCCGAAGAAGCCCCGGGCGGCCACACGTGAATCCATCTCGCTTCTCAAGGCTCCTTCGCTCTGGCGCCGTGCGATGTAGTTGGAGACGATGTGAAAGCATTCGCAGCTGCGCTCGTGGAACAGGTCCTTGAGTTCGTGTCCTTCCAGACTGCTGTACAGAAGGAGGCGAATGAAGTCCTTGTCGTCGGAATACCAGTCGACGATGGAATCGGCAAGAGCGTGAAAGAAACCAGGGTCGTCATTCGCCTGATGGAAGCGATGCTCCAGTCCGGTGAGTGCCTCCACACCTCCCTTTGCCTTAGCCTCTATGATGGCGCTGTACAGTTCGCTTTTTGTCCGGAAATGCTCATAGAGCACGGGTTCGGTAACGCCGACCGCAGCAGCGAGTTCCCGGGTCGTTGTTCCACGAAACCCTTTCTCCGCAAACAGTTTGCACGAGGCTTCGAGGATGGCCGCGCGGCGCTCCTCTCCAGACATACGAGTTGGCCGTGTCAGCTCTCTACTATTCATTAGTATCCGCTAACTTGGGAAAATCCAAGATTAGCATTCCCTAAGTTAGTGGTCAACGCGGCCTCCTGAGCATCGGAGCGCTGAGGCCCCCGGGTGCCCTTAAAGATATCTGCGATAGGCTTAAGCAAATCCACACAGGAGGCCGCATTTTGCCTGTCGTAGCCGGAGTCGATCTTGGCGGAACCGCCATCAACTACACCTTTCTGAATCCCCAGGAAGAGTTTCTGATCGAAGGCCTGTTTGAGCATCCTGCGCTTTCGCGGGAGGGCCCAAATGTTTGCCTCCAGCAGATCGAAGACGGATTGCATATCGCCATAAACACCGTTGGTTTGACGATCGACGACGTCGTGGTGATTGGCCTCGACACCCCGGGTCCGGCGAGTTCCTCAGGTGTCCTGAGTGCCCGCGGCTCTACGAACTTTGTGCATGCACACTGGGCTGGCTACGATATTCGCGAGCAACTGGCGAAGAAACTCGGCAAGCCAGTCACTTATTTAAATGACGGAAATGCCGGTGCTTTATGGGGACATTTCAATCTCTTTGCCGGAGGTAAAAAGGCTACGTCCGTCTCCGCCATCGTCGGCACCGGTCTGGGCGGCGGTGTCATTGTGGAAGGTCAGGTGATTAAAGGCAGAGCTGGCTTCGGTGGAGAACTTGGCCATGTGATGATTCCGTGGCAGTCCATCGGCGCCATTGCGGGAATGGACGCGCCGGTCTGCAATTGCGGCAGAACAGGCGATCTGGAATCGCTTTGCTCGCTGACTGCGATTGGCCGTTCGTTACTTCCTTTCTTTCTGAAGCAAAATCCGGGACATGATCTGGCGTCTGCCGGGGACCCGGTACGGGCCGCAAAACTGGTGCGAGGTCTGGCAGAAAGAGGGGACGCCATGTGCCGGGAAATCTTCCGCGTCCAGGCACAGGCTATGGGACTTTTCTTTGACGAAATGGTGAACATATTCGATCCTGACGCGCTGATCGTTGGCGGCGGTGCCATCGAAACAGGACGGGAGTTTCAGGACTGGTTCCTGGCCGAGGTTCGCTCCGGGATGCCGGTGCAGCGCCTGGAACAGGCAGACATTCCAATGTTCGTCATGCCGAATGGGGACACTGCTGGTTCACGCGGAGCTGCTCTCGAAGCTCTCCGGCTGGCAAGGGAAAGCGGACTTGCCTGAGGGAATAATCTTTAGCCTATTTCAGGATTTTCTTGTAAGAACTGTAAGCGGCGCACGCCACTTTTCCCAAAGAGCACAGTAATCCAGCTCTCAGGAGAACTAACAGTCGTGGTACAAATCCGCTTACTTACACTTGCGCTTTGCGCAGTCGCTACGTTATCTGCAACTCCATTTTTTGTTGCCGGCGATCTTGTCTGGAGCAGTCAGGGAGCCCTTCGTTTGTTTGAAATGACGCCGGGGGTTACTAACCCTAATGCCTCATCACTGTCGTCTGTTGCCGATGTCGGTGGCTTCCAGGCCGGTCAGATTGCCTTTAGTGCGGATGGTCAGACGGCTTACGTGACCAGCTTTGGAACGGGCAGCGTAAAAGCTATCAGCTCCACAGGTGAAGTCTCGACTTTTGCAACCGGTATCGATACACCGACAGGCATAGTTCGTACAAGCTCAGGCCGCATTTTAACTGCTGACTACAGCAGCGGCAACATTTATGACATTACTTCCGGTGGAGATTTTGCCGGTACCACTCCGTACGCGACTGGACTCGTCAACCCACGAAACTTTGTCGCCACAGCTGATGGAGTACTGGTTATTGACCAGACTGCGGGCAAGGTAGTCAATATAGGAAACGGCGGAAACCTTGCAAACGCCGGGGCGTTCGCATACGGTCTGTCCACGCCGATTTCGATTGCGTATTTCAGCGGTAGAACGTTTGTCGCAAATGGCGATGATTTCAAAATCTACGAGATTACCGGTGGTGGCAACATGACAGGCAGGACGGCGTTCGCGGCTGGGCGTGAATTCCTCGGACTGGCCGCGACAGAGACATCCTTGTATGCCTCTACCGCATACAATTCGGCCACTACCTCCATCTTTAACATCACCTCCGGTGGTAATTTTGGAGGGCAGAACGCTGCTTTCTTCAACCTGCCGGGCGGTGGAGATTCGCTGTTCGGAGCGGTCCCGAACGCGGCTCCTGTCGCTCCACCATTGCCTTCTAATCCAAGCGAGGTTCCCGAGCCCGGCACCAGCGGACTGCTAGGCCTTGCACTTCTGGCCGGCGTACGCAAGTTGTCGACCCGCTAGAGGCTTACTCTTCCTGGTAGTTCCAAACGGGTCGCCGCTTCTCCTGGAAAGCGGCGACCCCTTCTCTGAAATCTTCCGAACGGAAGGCTCTCTCGCGGTAGACTCTGGCCAGTTCGCCCGCTTCTTCCTGTCTGGCCGAGCGAGCTTCGCTGGCAAAACGGAGGCCAAGATGTCGCGCCATGGGAGCGGCTTCTGCCAGGTGGTGTGCCGTCGCGGTAGCACGGTCGTCCAGTTCAAATGCGGGGGCAACCTCGTGCACCAGACCCCATTGAAGGGCTTCATTGACGCTGAAGATTCGCCCGGTAAGGGCAAGAGCGAGAGCCCGGCGCTCTCCGATCGCTGAGACAACGCTGCGCCAGATCAGGAAGGGCCACATGCCAACCCGGATCTCGGTCAGGCCAAAGCTGCATCCCTGCGCGGCCACAGCAACATGAGCATTGGCAATCAGGCCGATCCCTCCTCCCAGTGCCGGTCCTGAGACTGCGGCAACCAGAGGCTTAGTCAGCCGCATGCCTGAAGTGAACAGTCGCTCGTGGACTGCGGAGAGGTCTGGCAGAGGTCCTTCGGCCACCTCCGTCAGGTCCATCCCTGTACAAAACACATCTCCCTTTGCTTCAAGCAAGATTGCGCCCACCGAAGCATCTGCCATGGCTGCGTCCAATGTATCGGCGAGCGCAAAACAGAGTTCGGTGGACAAGGCATTTTTCTTTTCTGGCCTGTTCAAAGCCAGTCGCAACACCCGGCCCTCACGAGCGGTCTCGAGTACGCTCACAGCTCCGCCTCCGCAATCTCAATTTCCATCCGAAGAAGTGCAGTGCTGAGCGTTTTACCTTGTGCGTCGGTTCGCAGGGAAAGCGTGCCGCCGCCTCCAAGTGCTCCGTGAAGAAGAAAGTTCAAAGCTGCGAGATTCCGCAGTTCATACCGAAGGACCTCGCCTTGCACCAGTTCACCGAACCACTCGCGAACCTTTTCGGCTGTCACTTCACGGACGAGCAGTTCGTAGTGACGCTCGTCATACACGATGACTCCGATGTTTGCGGTGTCGCCTTTGTCGCCGGATCTGCCATGCGCGATGCGTGCCAGTGGAATCTTCATCCCACCACCTCCACACGCGTCTGAATCACTTCCCGGGGGACCAGCGCTGGCCAGAATGCGACGACTTCCCGGACTGCGGGGCGACCTTCGCCATATCCCGTTCCGGTAGGAGGACCGCTGAGCACGAGGGGAATCAACTCGCGTGTAAACCGCTCGATTGCCGGTTTATCGTGGCCTCGTACGCCGATGCGAAGCTGCACTTCGGGTACGCCGGATTCCTCTTTTGTGGACGCTGGACCGTGGCAGGCATTAAATCCAAAGTATTCGGTATGCATTGCATCGAAAGTCAGGCCGAGTTCTGACAGGCGCTGGCGCACAATCCGGTCCGCGGCACGCGCTTTGGCGACCGCATCCGGATAGCTGTAGACCAGAGTACCTACAGCTTTCCATCCCCAGAGATAGCTCACGGAGACCTTCAGAGTGGGTGTCGGAGGCGCACCCTCCACGCCCGAAACACGGACGCGGTCCGGGCCTGCGTCCTGCAGACGTATCGAGGTGAAGTCCGCTATACAATCCGGCGTGATGTATTGACGGGGATCACCAATTTCGTAGAGAAGCTGCTCTTTCACCACATCGGAGTTTACCCGGCCACCAGTGCCCGCATGTTTCGTCACGACGAAACTGCCGTCGGGCTCGGCTTCCACGATGGGGTACCCCACATTGGCAAGGTCGGGAATGGATTGCCAGTCCACCTGAGAATTGCCGCCGGTGCACTGCGCACCGCACTCGATGATGTGCCCGGCAACGATTCCCGAGGCGAGTTTATTGATATCGGCAGCGCTCCAACCAAATTCATGCACCATCGGGGCTAGAGCAAGAGCAGAATCGGCGCAGCGGCCGGAGATTACAACGTCGGCTCCGGTTGCGAGGGCTTCGGCTAGTGGGAACGCTCCGATATAGGCATTCGCACTAAGAATCTTGTCGCGAATCGAAAACAGCGGTTCGCCGGTGTCCATATTCGCCAGCAGATGGCCCGCCTCCAGCAAGCTGTTGAGATCGCCGGCGATGTCGTCCCCGAGCACGACGGCAACCTTGAGATCGGGTGCGAGACGTCGGACTTCCCGGGCGCATGCGATGGGGTTGACGCCACCGGCATTAGCCAGCACTCGTACACCACGGTCTTTGATCTGGCGGGCAATGCGTCCGATTAATGGAGGAAAGTCGCGGGCATATCCGAGTGCAGGATCGGACTTTCTCTGCTTCTGCAAGATCGACATCGTGACTTCGGCCAGATAGTCGAGCATGAGGTAGTCCAGAGGTCCGCCCTCAATAAGACGCACCGGAGCTTCCAGCCAGTCTCCCCAGAAGCCTTGCCCATTGGCTATCCGGATCACAGCTGGCTGCCTGTCCCGCCGAGAGTCTCGAGAACGGTGTGTTCGGAGTGCCCACCAGCGAGAGTGGTTTCCAGTGCGAAGGTCAGCACGCGACGGGTGCTCAGAGGATCGATCAGCGCATCCACGTGTCCCCGTGCCGCCGCGTAACGGGCATCCAGCCAGTGCTCGTAGTCGGCTTTCGTTTTGGAGATGCGATCCTCCAGATCCCTTGGAACTGGCGTACTCTCTTTTGCATGCTTTTCCAGCTCAGGGCCATAGATTGCTTTCACGGCGGATTCCCCTTCCATGACGCCGATGCGTGCCGTTGGCCAGCCGAAAGTGAAATGAGGATCAAAGCCCTGGCCGGCCATGGCATAGTAGCCCGCGCCGCTGGCATGATTGATGGTCAATACGATTCGGGGTACGGTTGCGCATGCCATGGATTCCACCATCGCGGCCCCTGCGCGGATAATACCTTCGCTTTCGGCTTCGGTACCTACCATAAATCCCGACACATCCTGGATGTAGATCAGAGGCGTGCGCTGGCGCTCGGCATTTTCGACGAAGTAACTGACTTTCTGTGCGGATTCGGTGTACACGATGCCTCCGATCCGGGGTCCGCCGGACGTCTTGAGAAAGCCGCGACGGTTCGCGATGATCGAGACGGGATATCCGGAGAGCCGTCCACTGGCGCACAGCATCTCCGGAGCGTAGTCGGGCTGGAACTCAATCCATGAAGGCTCGCCGGAATTCGGGCTGCCGTCGAAAATGCGCGCTAGCACCTCCGACACGTCGTACGCGGCACGATGGTCAGCGGGGAGGATATCGTAAAGTCCTTCCGCACTCTTTTCTGGTAGTCGCCCGGCTTCGGATCGGGGGAGCGGACCGCCAGGAAGATCGCGAACCATCCGCCGGATCAGAGCAAGGCACTCTTCGTCGTTTTTTGCGATATGGTGGGCAACGCCACTGGTTTGTGTGTGCATCGCGGCTCCACCAAGAGACTCGGCATCGACCGCCTGCCCGATTGCGCCGCGAACCAGGTTGGGACCACCCAGTCCCATGAAGCTGGTCCCCTCCACCATGATGATGACGTCGCTAAGGGCCGGCAAGTAAGCTCCTCCGGCAATGCAGGGTCCCATGACGGCCGCGATCTGCGGGATTCGCAGGCGACGCCGCATGAGTGAGTTGTAGTAGAAGATTCGCGAGGCTCCGTACTGGCCGGGGAAGATTCCGTCCTGCAGCGGAAGATAGACGCCTGCGGAGTCGACCAGATAGACGATAGGAATGCGATTGCGCATCGCGATTTCCTGGGCCCGCAGGATCCTGGTAATCGTCTCCGGCCACCAGGCTCCAGCCTTTACCGTGGCGTCGTTGGCTACGACCACCGCCGGCCGGCCGTGGATGCGGGCGACACCGGTAACGACTCCTGCCCCTGGGGCCTGACCTTCGTAGCGGTCCCATGCGATCAACAGTCCAATCTCGAGAAACATCGCGCCGGGGTCCGCAAGGCGCGCGATCCGTTCCCGCGCGGTAAGTTTGCCGTCTCTGTGTTGCTTGTCGATTTTGGCGGGGCCACCGCCGAGGCGTAGTTTGTCTTCGAGGCTTGCGAGTTCGTTGACGAGGTCCCGCATCATGGTTGTAAACCTCAGTGTATGCCGGACGGTCAGCCGGGACGTAAGCCCGCAGGAGTTTCCTTATTACACCGGGTACCAGAACTTTTTGACTTCAATTCAGGCCGGAAGTACCTCTGTTTTATCCCTGTTTCTTGTTAGATTGCATTTATGGATATCCTCGACGCCCTCCACGACCTGCCATCCCTCCCTAAGGATGCCGAAACTGTGTTGCGCGGGGTGGCCCGAGGTGTAATCCGGCGGGTAATAGCAGAGTGCAAAGGCTGCCGTGGAATGGAACTGGAATTCCGCCTGAGTATTGCAAATCCTTTTGCCGGGGAAGAAGCCGTATCCGCGATCTGGGAAGCAGAAGTTTTGCGGGCAGAGCAGCTTCAGACTGCGATCCTCAATTAGAGCGTCCGCGTCTCGCTACGTAGAAATTTTATACTGCGTGCGATCCTTCGCTCCCCACGCCTCCTGTCCATGACTTACAAGCTGCCGGTCCAGACTGAGAAGCGCCTGCACCGCTCCACCGGCGGTATTTGAACCAATTGCCGAGCAACGACAGGCTGCGCTCAGGGTGCGCATTTCACAAACGTGCATCACAATGTTACAA
>JACMLA010000205.1 GCA_014379815.1 Bryobacteraceae bacterium
ACGCTCCGGGTACTTCCCGCCAAGGAAGGCGAAGATCGAGGCTTACGGATCCGTCCCATTAAAGCTTTATCACCCTACCAGTGGGAATTTCCGTCGAAGTACGACGTATCCACTGGCTTGCTTGATGTTAGTTCCTGACATCAGGAGGAAACGAGGAAGCTCCTGAAACATGTCCTAACAACTGGATCCATGATCTCTAAAAGACTTTGGTGGGCCCTCACGGATTCGAACCGTGGACCAAGGGATTATGAGTCCCCTGCTCTAACCGCTGAGCTAAGGGCCCGACATCTTCGATTTTACCCGGCAGATTTCCTGTCTCATCAAAAGGCCAATCGAAAGGATCTCCGTCAGCCTCAACTCCGTCCACAAAGCCCAGATTCTCAGTCACCAGAATCCGGCTCAGGTCCAGAGTATTGCGAATCCAGACACAGGTAACTTCCTCCGACCGCTCGCGCCCGACAACCTGGGTCAGTAAGGTTAGAGCTTCTCTGTCGCTTCCCACCCGGACCGGAGTTCGGATCGCAGTCAGATTGCACGACGTCATCGCATTCACCCGCGTTGAATGCCAGTCGATGCTTTCGTAAAGTCTCTCCGGAATCACATCCGCCATGCCGATACCAATCGCGTTCCCGTACGACTGGGGGCTTAAGCTTCGGACGTAGATACGCAAGATTTGCGGTGCCCACGACCACAGGTTTCCACCTCCATAAGGATGGCGATTGATGACCTTGCTGTCCATGCCAACGCCACTGATGTGCTTTCCTACTTCGTCCACTAACAGGACATCCACTTGAGGATAATGAATCCGCGGCATCCAGGATTGCACACGCCGCAGCAGTTCCTCCTCGCAGCGTTCTATCTCGGAAGCGTGTAAGGCCGCGATCTCCGCAGTCTCATGATGCGCGCCTTCCAGAATGGCCAGACCACCGAGAATCTTGCCCGAGCCGATTACATGACGTCCCACGGTCTGCATCACCGTGCCCAGTCCAATGCGAACCGCATACCGGTGATACGCTGCCGCACCTTGCAATTTGCCGAGGCCAACCGCAGCCATTTTTACGAGGCCACTCTCTACCGGCGCTTCAAAGGTTGTGTGCCATTTAATTCGATTTACGAGAAATACGCCGGCACTCTCATAGGCATGCCGGTCCATATACGTCGGGATGCCATGCTGGGAAGTACTGCCGAGCTCGACTACTTCAAGAGAGCTGACGACAGGGCAGCCGACGTTCGCTTCCGTAACGCCGTAGCCCGCAAGGACATCAATTTGGCCCTGCGCTGTTCCGCCGCCATGGCTCCCCATTGCGGGGACTATAAAAGGAACTAGCCCGAGTTCCCGGAAGTGCGCCGCTGCGGCCCGCAGAACTGCGCTGAGGTTGGAGATGCCCCGGCTCCCGGCAGTGATTGCCACGCGTGACCCAGGCGGCAGACCGGCTCCGATACTGCGGACCTGCATTGTCTGCCGTACCGCGCCTGTCACATTGAGTAACCCGCGATGTGGAAAACTTTGAACGGCTGGTACCAGCCTCGACAAATACATGGCGTTGAGTCTAACAAATTCGCGTTTTCAATCCCGAATCGTTGCGAAGATATTTGAATTCGGTTTCTTCATAACCTTTGGAGTAACAGTGAACTAACCCTAAAAAAATCCAAATTGTCGAAAATTTCGTCTACAGTGCTGAGGCTGGTTCTTGCCTCTGAAACGCGCACAGTCCCACTCTTCACTGAGTCAGCTGTCTGTGGCGCGAATGAACCGAAAGGAAACACCCGCTTGAGTAACACAGAAACCAATAGCGTTCAAGCAGCGGAAATCCGCCCGGAAAACCGGAACGCCCAGCTTCGCCGGGATTTTCTTCGTGGAGTCACTGTTGTCGGGGGTGCCGCAGTGTCAGCGGCAGTGCTGAGTTCTCAAACTACAACTCCCCCCACGCCTTCTCCTGCGAACGATCTTGCCATCCTTAATTACGCGCTCACGCTGGAATTGCTGGAGGCGACCTTCTACACACAAGGTCTGTCCCGCTTCACTTCCGCTGAGTTCGCTTCTGCTCCGTTCGCTGCAGCTTTGCGCACGGCTTCAGGAGTCAGTGCAACCCCACCGCCGTCCGGCGCAACCGACACCTCGCTGGTTCAGGATGTGTATGCCTATCTCAGCATCATCCGCAATCACGAGCAGCAGCATGTCCGCACTCTGCAGACGACCATTCGCAGCCTTGGTGGAACTCCCGTAACGGCGCCTACCTTCACATTCCCGTACAACAATGTGGACGAGTTCATCGTTCTGGCGGCAACGCTGGAGAACACAGGCGTGGCTGCTTACAACGGCGCCATCTCCATGATCTCCAATCCCGCCCTGATCACGGCGAGTGCAACGATCGCGACAGTCGAAGCGCGCCACGCTTCTTATCTGAACCGTCTGCGCGGCATGACTCCATTTCCGGATGCTTTTGATGCCGGCCGACCCATGTCGGAAATTCTCCCAATCGTCAGCCAGTTCATCGTCGCGTAGGAGATATCACCACATGAATAACGAAACCAACGAAACCAAAGTAGCAAGCCGACGTGGATTTGCCCTCGGCGCAGGACTGGCTGGGCTCGCCCTTACCGGATTGAAAGCGAACGCACAGACCACCACACCGCCCGCAACTGTAACTGCGGACATCGCGATTCTCAACTACGCCCTCACCCTCGAGCATCTCGAGGCGACTTTCTACGTTCAGGGCTTGAATCGCTTTACCGCAACCGATTTCGCAAACGCCTCTTTCGCGAGTGTGCTCGGACCCGGCACTGTGAACGGTGTCTATGCCAACCTCGGCCGGATTCGTGATCACGAGGTTACCCACGTCGACACGCTCCGCACCACCATCACGAGCCTCGGTGGTACTCCCGTCGGACCCTGCACGTATCGCTTCCCATACGACAGCCCGGAAACTTTTCTGCAGGTCGCACTGCTTCTGGAAGAGACCGGCGTAACGGCGTATGACGGAGCGATTGCCATGATTTCCGCAGCAGCGCTCAAGGCGGCAGGTGCTAGCATTGCCACTGTTGAAGCCCGTCACGCGGCGTATCTTCAGCTGATCACAAACTCCCTTCCATTCCCGAAGGCGTTTGACGAGACCAGAACAATGCAGCAGATCCTTGCCGCAGTGGCTCCATTCCTCGCAACGTGCCCAACCAGCCCGACCACTCCAGGCACCACAACCGCTGTCCTCTTGCCGAAGAATCTTCAGACGGCAAGTCCCCAGGTTACACTGGACGCCTCACAATCCACTAGCGGATCCGGAGCACTTAGCTACAGCACTCGCGCGACCGGACGCCAGGCTGGGATTTTAAGCGCGAATACTGCGTCACCCCAGATCCAGTTCAACCAGGGTTTTGGAACGTATACCTTCGAGCTGACTGTCACTGACGCGGCTGGCAGCACCGCTACTGATACCACCACAGTTACCTACCTCGGACGCTAGTCCTACCGGCGGCAGCGAGCCTGAAGTTCCGCTGCCGCACTCTTCCCGCATCCCCCTACAATCAGATTGATGAAGATCCTGATGGTTGCCTCCGAAGGCGCGCCGTACGCCAAGACAGGTGGCCTTGCAGATGTAATCGGAGCCCTGCCTGCATCACTTGCCTCAAAAGGACACGAGGTGGCCGTAGTAATGCCACTCTACCGATCCGCTGAGAGGATGGTGGCTCACGCGGATCGGGTGTTCGATCGAATGCCCATCCGGTTAAATCCTGCACGCACCTACCTGGCCTCTTTCCGCAGGCTGAAAGACCGGGGTGTCCAGATCTTCTTTGTCGATGTACCGGAATTGTATGACCGCCCGGAGTTGTACGGAGAGGCTGGCCAGGACTATCCGGATAATCCTGTCCGTTTCGCGGTACTTTGCCGCGCTGCTCTCGGCGTAATCCGGTCGCTTTTCCGACCTGACCTTGTGCACTGCCACGACTGGCAATCGGGTCTGGTAGGAGCGTACATGCGTCACACGTTCCGTCACGACCCGACTTACACCGGCATCGCTACTCTGATGACCATTCATAATCTCGGCTACCAGGGGCAGTTTGGACGAGCTGTGCTGGGCGAAGTTGGACTCGATCGTGAGCTGTTTGTTCCTTCGCGTCTCGAGTTCTGGGGTGGCGTCAATTTCCTGAAAGCCGGTATCGTGTACGCCGACGGAGTGAGCACGGTGAGCCGGGGCTACGCTAAGGAAATTCAAACCCCCGAGTACGGGTTTGGTCTCGACGGCTTGCTACGGTCCCGCGCCGCTCAAGTTACCGGGATTGTCAATGGTGTGGATTATCTCGAGTGGAGCCCCGAAACCGATCCCTTCATTGCCGCCCAGTACTCCGCCGCAGACCTGACAGGGAAGGTGGAATGCAAACGGGATCTGTTGCGTACCTTCGGACTCTCTCAAGACGACCTGAAGCGTCCGGTAATCGGCATTGTATCCCGTTTCGCTTCGCAGAAGGGCTTTGATCTGATTGAGCAGATCGCCTCGCAACTACTTCAGGGCGACGTCGCTCTTACGGTTCTGGGAACCGGAGAACCTCACTACGAAAGTGTCATGCGAAGCCTCGCGGAACAGTTCCCCGATAAGGTCGCCGTTCGGGTCCAGTTCAGTAATGAGCTCGCTCATAAGGTGGAAGCAGGGGCTGACATATTTCTAATGCCGAGCCGTTATGAGCCGTGTGGCCTGAATCAGATTTACAGCCTGCGTTACGGTACTGTTCCGGTTGTCAGGGCTACGGGCGGACTAGACGACACAATAGATGAAAACGTCGGGTTCAAGTTTTCCGGGTACACGGGCAGTGCTCTGATGGAAGCGCTGGAATCCGCACTGGAAACCTACAAAAACAAGGAACTCTGGTCCACGCTGATGAAAAACGGGATGCTCCGGGATCATTCCTGGGGAGTCGCGGCGGACCAGTACGTCCAGATTTACAAGAGCTTGTTTCCAACAGTTTAGCCGCAGGTTGAATCCTTTATCCCCGCCCCGCATCCATAACCGGGAGAACAAGATCATGGCTGGTATAAATACTCTCGAATTTTCCGACGCTTCTTTCGATCAGGATGTCCTCAATGCAGAGGTGCCGGTACTGGTTGATTTCTGGGCTGAATGGTGCGGACCGTGCCGTCAGATGACGCCTACCATTGATGCGCTTGCGGGCGAGTACGCCGGCAAAGCCAAGATCGGTAAGCTGAATGTCGACATCAATAGCGGAACTGCAGCCCGATACAACGTTCGCGGCATTCCAACCCTGCTGCTCTTCAAGGGTGGACAGGTGGTCGAACAGAAAGTTGGAGCTGCACCGAAGTCCGAAGTACAGAAGATGCTCGACGCTCATTTGAGCTAAGCGAAAAGTTTTCAGTTGCGAATTAACGAGCCTGCGCGCGTCTGCCGCAGGCTCGTCTGCGTTAAGCTCTGGCGGTCACAAACGCCGGTGGCCGGAACGTGATAGCCCCTTCAGAAGCACTCCCCACCAGAGCGACGTACTTCGCAAAAACACCTGTTTCGTACTTCGCAGCTGGAGGAGTCCATCGGGCTAGCCGCTGTGCGAGAACCGCGGCATCGACCTCAAGGTCAATCTTCCGGGTATCGATTCCGATATCGATGATGTCTCCCTCTTCCACCGCAGCGATCGGCCCGCCCACAGCCGCTTCTGGCGCAACATGGCCAATCATGAAACCCCTGGTTGCACCACTAAACCTGCCGTCAGTCAGCAAAGCCACAGAGTCGCCCAAACCCGCTCCCATGATGGCTCCCGTGACCCCGAGCATCTCGCGCATACCCGGCCCACCTTTCGGGCCTTCATAGCGAATCACCATCACATCTCCCGCCTGGATCTGTCCACCCAGGACAGCGTGCATAGCGTCTTCTTCGCAGTTGAAGACACGCGCCGGACCCCTCTGGCCTTTGCGGGCGATTCCAGTCACTTTAATCACGCAGCCCTCCGGCGCCAGTGAACCCTTCAGGATTACCAGACCCCCGCTCGCCTTAATCGCGTTATCGACCGTGCGGATCACCTGCTGACCTGGGGTCTCCTGAGCATCGGCTGCTTCTTCGCCAAAGGTGCGTCCTGTAATGGTCATGCAGGACGCGTCTATGAGATTACTGTCGGCAAGGCGCTTGGCAACGACGGGCCAGCCTCCAGCGCGATCGACATCTACCGCAACGTAGTCGCCCGCAGGCTTCAGGTTCACAATCAACGGAGTGCGCTCTGAGATTCGTTGGAAGTCATCGATGTCCAGCGCAACGCCCGCCTCCTGGGCCATCGCCAGCAGATGCAGCACAGAGTTTGTCGAACCACCCGTCGCAGCAACCGCGGCGATGGCGTTCTCAAAAGCCGCGCGCGTGCAAATGTCACGAGGTCGAAGATTCCGGCGCACTGACTCTACGACGATGTGTCCGCACCGCCGGGCGACCGCTTCCTTCCGCTCATCTACCTGTGGAACTGCGGCCGTGCCCATCGGCGAGAGACCAATCATCTCGACTACCGTGGCCATCGTATTTGCCGTGAATTGTCCTCCACAGGCACCTGCTCCGGGACACGCTTTATCTTCGATTTCCTTTAGTTCCTCGTCGCTGATACGACCAGCGGCATGCGCACCCACCGCCTCGAAGACATCCTGGATCGTGATTGGTTTGCCGCGGAAGTCGCCCGGGAGAATGGAACCGCCGTAAAGGACCAGCCCCGGAAAGTTCAGACGAAGCAGCGCCATCGCTCCGCCGGGAATCGTTTTGTCGCAAGCCACCAGCGTCACGATCCCGTCGAACATGTGCCCGCGTGCCACCAGCTCGATCGAATCCGCAATCAAGTCACGACTGACCAGTGAGGCTTTCATTCCCTCCGTGCCCATAGTCACGCCATCGCTGATTGCGATCGTATTGAACTCCATCGGCGTACCACCGGCCTCACGTACGCCCTGCTTGACATGCTCGGCAAGAGCACGAAGGTTGAAGTTACACGGCATCGTCTCGATCCACGTGTTCGCGAT
The DNA here is from genome assembly GCA_014379815.1 of Bryobacteraceae bacterium. The sequence goes on from JACMLA010000205.1 coordinate 6,992, forward strand.
TCCGATGATGGGCTTCTTCAGGTCTTCGTCTGTGAATCCGATGGCCTTGAGCATGGCACGTGCCGGCGCGCGGTCCCGGCCCTG
>JACMLA010000206.1 GCA_014379815.1 Bryobacteraceae bacterium
CCGGGAAAGAACGTATCCTGAAGTCATGGCCCGCAGTGACCTCTACATCAAGGTAGTCATCGATCACGACGAACACGATACTCCGCAGCAACTCGCCGGCGAAGTCTGCCGGCAGATCGAAAAGGTTTACGGTGTGCGAAAAGTGGAACTCACCAACTACCTGACACGGGACAAGGACTGAGGCGCGGGGACAAGGACTGAGCCAAGCAATTCGGCATGCACCCGGCGAAAGTATCCGTCCGTCATGCCCGCAATATAGTCGCAAACGCGCCGGTGGACGGGGATCTGCGGCTCATCCGCAGCACCCGCAGGTAGCAAGTCCGGGTTATCAAGCAGTAACTCAAACAGCGCTGCCACATCTGCGGCCGAAGCTTCACGCTCTGCCACAAGTGGCTCCGAGTAGTACACGTGGGTTCGCAGGAACTGTTTCAAAGCTGCGTTGGTTTCCCCCGCTTCTTCGGTGAAGGCCACCAGACGCATTTCGTGTTCACGAACCTCGGTGACGCTTTGAACCTGGGCTCTCTGGACCTGCTCCACGATTCCATCCATAAGCCCGGTCACCAGAAAGTCGATTAGACCCCGGAGCGATTCCAGAAAGCGCACCTCACGCGGAGCCCCGGCGAATTGGGTCTCCACCATGTCGTACAAATTCTCATAGTGTGGGACTTCTTCCACAATCTGTTCCATGGTGAATATGCCGGCGGAAAAGCCATCGTCCAGGTCGGCGGTGTTGTACGCAATCTCGTCGGCAAGATCGATGATCTGCGATTCCAGAGGAGGCCGCAGACCCGGCAAATATTCTTCGAGCTCAGGGAATTCTCCCGAGACGAAGTCCCGGGAATGTTTGGCAATTCCTTCCCGCACTTCAAAGGTCAGATTCAGACCGGGAAACCGGGCATACCTCTGCTCAAGTCGCTCCACGAGGCGCAGCGTTTGCAGGTTGTGATCAAAGCTGTCTCCATGCCTCTCCATCTGCCGGTTCAACTCGCCTTCGCCGGCGTGCGCGAAAGGAGGGTGCCCGAGATCATGCGACAGCGCCAGTGCCTCTGTCAGATCCTCGTCGAGTCCCAGAGCACTGGCGATAGTCCGTGAGACCTGGGAGACTTCGATCGTGTGGGTTAGCCGGTTGCGAAAGTGATTATTCAGACCGGAGCTGAAGACCTGGGTTTTGTCTTCCAGGCGGCGGAAGGCCCGGGCGTGGACGATACGATCGCGATCACGCCGGAAGTCGTTCCGGTAGGGATGAAGTAGTTCGGGGTACCGTCGCCCGCGTGTTTCCTCTAGCGGGAACCGAAGGTGCGCGAGTGGTGCGGAGGCCGCCACGGTTGCAGGGAGGCCCTTAACGCGCTGCTGGGATTTCGCTCAACGTTGAAATAGCAGCCCGGCTGATCGGACCCCGTGAAGATCGCAGAGGCTCGAGCAGTTTCCTTGCTTCAGCCTGATTGGTGGTGGCGAGCAGGCGTCCCAAAGCCAGCGTCGCTTCTTCTTTCGAGACCAGAATCGTCGGCTCGTTCATGAGAGAACGAAGCATCTTCTCCGCCTCGCCGTTCTTACCCAGCGAGCTATAAACGCGGGCCAGAGAAAGTTTGGCTTGCGAAGAATAAGGAGACTTTCCGGAATCGGCGACCAGCTTCAGGCGCTTCTCGGCTTCGGGAAGATTACCCTGATCCGCGGCATTCACACCGAGGTAGTATTCCGCGACAACGCCCTCGGTGGACCCGCCGTGCTTCGACGCAAGATCCTGCCACGCTTTCTGCACAGCGACTTCCTTGGTCTTCTGATCGGCAAACCCAATCATGAACGCGGTATTCGGCTGACCAATCTGAGCTTCCTGGGAACGTACCGCAACGCGCAGCGCGTCCTGTCGCACACTCTCCTGCTGCTTCATCCACGCCCACCCTCCGGCCGCAACGGCAACCACTACCGCGGCAACGATGGCATAACGGATTACCTGCGTCCGATGCCCGGATGCGTATTCGATACCCTGACCGACCTGGTCAACAAATTTGTCGTGCTTGAGTTCTTGACGATGTGCTCTGTCCACGAAGAAAAACCTCGAAACTGCCTTCTATTCTAGCATTTTCTGAACGCATTCGACGTCTAATGGTGATGAAAAGCGAGCAAGAGGACGAGCGCTTCATGCGTCTTGCAATTGAGCAAGCACGCAAAGGCGATCAGAAGCCAGGAGCCGGCGAAGTCGGTTGCGTGATTGTGTGCAAAGGGGAAATCGTCGCGGAAGGCCATAATGAGGCTGAACTGCGACACGACCCCACAGCGCATGCTGAAATCGTCACTATGCGGCGGCTCGGAGAGAAATGGAAGTCCATGGACTTCTCTGGCTGCACCGTCTACTGCACACTGCAACCCTGCTCGATGTGTACCGTCGCATGTATCTGGGGAAAGATCTCGAGGATTGTATACGGGGCAACCAGAAACGACGTCCACAGCATGTACTTCGACTCAAGACACATCAATTGCGCGGATCTGGTAAATGATGCGTTCCGGGAAGATCTGGAGATCGTTGGTGGAGTCCTTGCGGACGAGTGCGCCAGGTTCTATTACCTTCCGGAGGAGCATCCCCCGGGGCAGGAGCGAGCGAATGAATAATCCACCGGTTACCGGTGTCCTCGAAACAGCTCTTTATGTGGCCGATCCGGAGCAGTCACTCCGGTTCTATCAACGCATCTTTGGATTTCGCGAAATCCTGCGTCAGCAGGATCGGCTGATCGCACTCTCCGTTGCCGACAGACAGGTTCTTTTGCTATTCCGGCGCGAGTGCTGTCGCGAAGCTATGGACATTCCCGGAGGACGCATCCCTGCGCATGACGGTAGTGGCACGTTGCATTTCGCTTTTGGAATCGCAAAGGCTGACGTGGAAAAGTGGCGCGACTGGCTACGGCAACTCGATGTTCCCGTCAGCAGTGAAGTCGAGTTTCCTCGTGGTGGCCGAAGCATCTATCTCCGGGATCCCGATAATCACCTGGTGGAACTCATCACACCCGGCATCTGGGACCTTCCGGCGGACTCTGTGATTAACTCAGGACTGTGAAATCCCTCACCGCACTGCTTACCCAGATGCTGCTTTGTCTGCCACTGCTGGCCGACGTGGCGATCGATAAGAAGGCCGACCGCATCGACGTAACCATCGACGGCGCTCCCTTTACCTCGTTCTTCAACTCCGGTGCGTCCAAGCCTTACCTGCATCCCTTGCGCACGGCTGATGGCACGGTAGTCACCCGCAGCTGGCCGATCGTAGCGGACGTCGCTGGCGAGACTAAAGATCATCCCCATCATCAGGGTGTGTGGGTCGGGCAAAAGTTTGTCAACGGCTTGAACTTCTGGGAGAACGCAAAGGCCGGATCCGACACCGGCCGGGTCGTGGTCGACCGCATCTTGAAGGCAGAAGGTGGCGCCGAGTCGGGCGTTATCGAAGCTGTTCTGAATTGGCTCGGTCCCGATGGCACCGTCGTGTTGCAGGAGAGCCGGCGCATGACGTTCTACTCCGGTACAGGCCCCAACCGTATGTTTGACATCGATAGTAAATGGACTGCGGTAAAGGGTCCGGTAACTTTTGGCGACACCAAAGAAGGCACGTTCGCAATTCGACTAAACGACAAGTTTACCGAGAAGTCCAAAGGCGGCATGATGACGAATGCCGAAGGTGCGACCGGCATGAAGGCAGTCTGGGGCAAAGCCTCGCCATGGGTCGACTATTCCGGCACGATCGACGGCAAAGCTCTCGGGATCGCCATTCTCAATCACCCTGCCAGCTTTCGTCACCCCACCCGCTGGCATTCCCGCGACTACGGTTTGTTCGCGGCTAACCCGTTTGGGGAGCAGGAGATGACAACGGGTAAGCACACCGGCGCCAGTAGTTACGTGCTCGAATCCGGTAAGTCGATTGATCTTCGGCACCGCGTCATAATCCATCCCGGTTCCACTGCCGATGCGAAGATTTCCGGGCTTTTCGCAGCGTACAAGACTCAGGAATAGATCTCCGAGAGCGCCAGACCGGCATTCGTATAACGAAACGGAAAGCCCGCGCGCAGGAGTGCCTGGGGCAGCACCCTCTGACTCGCCAGCAAAACCGTCGCCGCCTCACCGAACATCAGTTTTAGTCCGAACACGGGGACCGGGATCAAAGACGGTCTGGAGAGTGCGTGCCCTAACGCATTCGCAAACTCGCTGTTTCTGACCGGATTCGGAGCGGTGGCGTTGATCGGTCCCTGCACCTGCTGCTGATGCAGGGCGTACAACAGGAGTCCAACCATGTCGTCCACGTGGATCCAGGAAACCCACTGCTTCCCGGAGCCAATTGGTCCTCCGACACCCGCGCGAAACGGCGGCACCATCTGTTTCAACGCTCCCCCGTCGGCACCCAGTACAATGCCGGTTCGCAGCAGCACCACGCGGATTCCGAGATTCCGCGCCGGGGATGTCGCTTGTTCCCACTCCACGCAGATCTTTCCTAAAAAGTCGCCGCCCGAGGTCGATTCCTCCGTCAGGATTTCATCTCCGCGATCCCCGTAAAATCCGATCGCCGAGGCGCTGATCAAAGTAGCTGGACGCCGCTGCAACTTCACCAGTGCGCTTACAAGATTCGCCGTGGCTTGGACACGAGTGTTCCGGATACGCTGCTTGATCTCCGCATTCCATCGCTGGGCTACCGGCTCGCCAATCAGGTTGTAGACCGCGTCCACGCCCTCCAGCATCCCCGTCGCAGGCACACCCGCCACGGCGTCCCAAAGAAAGTGCTGCACGCCTGCGATCCCGGTCTCACGCCTTCCCAGGGTGCGTACGGAATGGCCCTCGCTGTGTAGAGCTGCAATCAGTTTGGGGCCGAGAAACCCTGTAGCTCCGGTGATCGCGACAATCATAGAGCAGCCAGATCCTGCCCTGTGCGCTCCAGATGCTCAATGTCACGTATATATGCCGGGATATTCGTTTTGCGCTTCATGCCGTCGTACGACATATAGCGCAACTGGCCGAAGATTGGGCGCTCGATCCATGGGCGGTCGTGCAGACCAAAACACCAGAGCACCTGTGAATACGTGTTTGGGTCACGCCCGTCGAGCGCATACTTCTCATGCAGGTAGATCATGAAGTCGAAGGCTTCTTCGTAGGTGGAGCACCACTCGATCAGCTTTTTGCCCCAGTACATGCGGTAGTAGCCGTGCATCTTGCCGCGGAGCAGCAGCTCCTTCTGCGTAGCATTCCACAAATCGTCGTAGCTCTGCCCAAGCTCCATCTGTTCGTGCGTCAGGACGACCGGCCGCGGATCCTCCGCATGCTTCTGCATCGTCTTCTTAGCCCAGTCCGGCAGAGACTCCAGTGACGTGAAGTCTGCGTAGCGAACAAAGTTGAAGCTTAGCTCGCGGCGCACGATCAGCTCTTCGAGGAACTCCTTAGAACTAAGCTGGTGAGCTTCCGCGTAGTCCCGCACCGTCAACGCTACCTCGAGCGAAGAGATGTGTCCGAAATGCAAATAGGGACTCAGATTCGACGTTGCGTGGCTGGCTGGCTGATTCCGGCCATCGGCGTAATTCGCAAGGTTCTTTTCCACAAAATATTTCAGGCGCTTCTTCGCATTCTCATATCCACCCCGGAACGTGGAGGAGGGTTTGACGGCATGGTCGATCTCACACGAAGCGACCAGAGCCGGAATTCCCGCAAGATCGACAGCGACATGGAAGTCGGGGATACTGGCCGTCCACTTGTGTTTCAGCTGTGGAAGCGAGAAGCTTTGCAGATACTCCGGCAGCAGCTTGTGAATCTTCGGTCGGATCGTGTACGCTGCCCACTCGCGCTTCTCCATCCGGTTCATCGGTACGATGCAGCTGGAGTCGACAGCATGGTACGCAACGCCGATCTTCGGCGGCACACTGGAGTTGTGCTTCGCTGGTAGAAACGTTGGGTAATCATCGGTAACCACCAGAGCAGCCTTCGCGGCCAGCTGGTACACAACGTCGTTAGGATCGGATCGCTTGCGACGCGGATAGAAACAATACCCGACGCCCAGGGGTTGCAGCGATGCCGCAAAGTCCGGAACATTTTCGAGCATGAATGTGTGGATCCGGTCATTTGCCTGTGGGTACGTGCATGTCAGGCCTTCGTACACCAGCAGTGTTAAATCCAGCTCATTCGCCTGCTCGATCGCATACGCCAATGCATGGTTAAACGCCGTACGCCGGTTCATCTGCGACCAGTACAGGACATACTCCGCCCCAACGCGGACGGGCTCGGAGTTTAGTTTGCGGACACGCTCGTGCACTGGAAAGAGGATGCAATCCGCGGCTTGCCCGCTACAATGAAAACACCGCTATGCGTTCCTGGAACCGCGCAAAACTGTTGCTAAGCTATTTGCGCCGAACCACTAGACCGGGCGGCTTTCCCGTCGAGTACATCGTAGAAACCACCGCAAAGTGCAACTTGTATTGCCCGATGTGCCCTCGCGAAACCCACAAGCAGCCTAAAGAGGACATGCAGGACGAGATCTTTTCCCGCCTTGTCCACTCCGCACAGCATTCGGCTGAGCACATGATGTTGATCGGTCTCGGCGAACCCTTTCTGGACCCGAAGATCTTCGATCGTATCGAGTATTGCAAGACACACAACGTGTCCACGCTGCTCTCCACCAACGGCACTCTTCTCGATGAAGCGAATGCATCCCGGCTCCTCGATTCTTCCCTCGAGCACATCACGCTGAGTTTCGACGGCTCGACGAAAGAATCGTTCGAGTACTACCGCAAGGGTGCGAATTTCGAACGCGTCCGCGACAATTTCGTCCGCTTCGCACGGATGAAGCACGATAGGAAGTCGCGCTTACAAATCGTCGTCCAGATGGTACGCATGGAGCGGAACCATGATGAAGCAGATGAGTTCATTCGCTTCTGGTCGGCTATCCCAGGCGTGGACCAGGTTCGCATTAAGGCTGATGAAACGAATCTGATGCAGCCCGAAGCTGGCCATGCGCCGGAAGACTGGAAACATCCCTGCCACTATCTATGGCGCGGTCCGATGTACGTCAAGCACAGCGGAGACGTCTATCCCTGCTGTCAGAGCTACATGCTCGACATGAAGCCTGTCGGCAACATCGGGTCACAAAGCCTGCAGGAGATCTGGAACGGGAACACGATGGTCGAAATGCGGAAAGCGCACATCGGTGGGCGCGCCGGCGAGATCGATGCATGCTCCCGTTGCTTCGCGGCAATCCCGCATCCTGCGCTTGTCGCAGGGAGCCTTCTGCTTCACGGCAGAACTGTTCGCAAGCTGCTACCGGTAGTGGAACGACTGATCTACCTCTCGAAGCTGCCCTCGCGTCTTCTGAATCCGGTAAAGCCGAAACAGGCGGACAAATCAGAGGAACTGATCCAGATCGAGACGGTGCGGCGCTAGATAGATTTACCTGGCGCGTCACGGGCCGGATGCATTGTAAGCCGCTTTCAAGGATTTCTCTTCGGCGAACCTTAGGTAGCATGCTACTAACTCAGGTTAGAGGGTCAATTGACCGGGATGCGGGGAAGGTGATACTATCCCCTCCGTTCGCGGCTCACTAAGTAACGGGTGCGCGACAGACGGGAGATACCGATGTCCTTGTCATGCTGGTGCAAAGTCACCTTGGCAGGTCTGGTAGCGGCTGGGTGTCTGCACGCCCAGCGCGACACGGGTTCGATCCAGGGCACGGTCACCGACGGTAGCGGCGGCGTCGTGCCTCGCGCAAAGGTAACAATCGTCAGCGAAGGAACGGGCCTCACCACCTCCATGGAAACCCGCGACGACGGAACCTTCATCTTCACTCCGATCCGTATCGGCACCTACACGATTGAAGCTGTGTTCCAGGGTTTTCAGAAGTACCGACGCCAGAACATTACGGTCAATATCCAGCAACAGCTATCGCTGGATCTCGTGTTGACGCCGGGTGAGTTGACGCAGACCGTCGAGGTCACGACCGACGTCCCGATCCTGCAGACGCAAAGCGGCTCCACCGGAGAGGTGATCGAACAGAAGTCCATCGTCAACCTGCCGCTGAACAGCCGTAACTACACCTTCCTCGCGCGTCTCACCACCGGCGTCACGCACGGCCAGCCCGAAGGGCGCGGATTGAACGCGAGCGGCTGGTTCGCTGCTAACGGCACGCGTCCCGCGCAGAACAATTACTTGCTGGACGGTATCGACAACAACTCCAATAACGTTGACTTTCTAAGCGGTGCGGCATTTGTACTGCGCCCGCCGATCGATGCCATTCAGGAGTTCAAGCTGCAGACCAGCGCGTTCAGCGCCGAGTTCGGTCGTGCCGGCGGCGCCGTTTTGAATGCGACGCTCCGCGGCGGCTCCAACCAGTATCACGGCACACTCTGGGAGTTTCTCCGGAACGAGAAACTCGATGCGGCGGATTTCTTTGCCAATGCCAACCCGCGGCCGGGGCAGGATCCTCGTGGCCCCTACAAGCAGAATATATTCGGCGCGGCCGGAGGTGGGTACATCGTCAGGAACAAAACCTTCTGGTTTGCCGATTATGAGGGAACGCGCATCCGTCAGGCCTTCCCGGCATTAGCGACGGTGCCAACCGCTCTTCAGCGCTCCAGCGGCTTCACCAATTTCAGCGACCTAATAGGCCTGCAGAGCGGGACTCGCACCGACGCGCTCAACCGCGTCTTCCCGCTGGGTACGATTTTCGATCCCTCGACCACGCGCCAGGTAGGTCCGGGAGCGCGCGACTGGATCCGCGAGCCTTTCCCCGGCAATGTCATTCCGGCGAGCCGGCTGAACCCCAACGCAGTGAAGCTGATGCAGCTCTATCCAGCCCCCACCGGCCCCGGCTTGAATGCGAATTATCAGACCAATCGGGGCTCGTCAACGGACGTCAACGCCTTCGACATCCGGGTCGATCACAACTTCAGCGCGAAGGATCAACTGTTCGTCCGCTACAGCCACTCAAACCGTGAAGCCTTTCGGCCCGGTCCGTTTGAAGGCATTGCTGACGGCGGCGGGTTCAACGACGGTAATGAAAGTACCC
>JACMLA010000207.1 GCA_014379815.1 Bryobacteraceae bacterium
TGCGCTTGTGGTTGCCGAGATTGCTCTGTCGCTGGTGCTGGCCATAGGGGCAGGGTTGCTGTTTCGGACTATGACGGCCCTGGCTGACGTGGATCTTGGCTTCCAACCGGACCAGCTAGTTGTGATGAACACGAGTGTCGCGGCACAGGGCGACACTGCCGCACGCAAAGCTGCGTACTTTTATCGGGATCTGCTACCACAGTTGCGCACCGTGCCGGGCGTGGAGGCTGCTGCCGGAATTATGGGTTTGCCGGCGGGCAAGAAGGGTTCCAATGGTTCTTACATTGTCGAGGGCCGCGCGGCAGCGGGTTCTCAGTCGCAGCAGCCGTACGCAGGGTTCAACGTGACCACGCCGCAATACTTCCTTGCAATGGAGACGCCGATGCTGCGGGGCCGCGACTTCGAGGACCGGGATACCTACGACTCTCCCGGTGTGGCGATCGTGAACCGCTCCTTCGTGCTGCGCGAGTTTCCCAAAGGCGATGCAATCGGTAAACGGATTCGTTGCGGGCTGGACCGCGACATCTGGATGACGATCGTCGGTGTCGTCGGCGACGTCCGGCACGACAATCCGGCTCGGGACCCGGGACCCCAGATCTACATGCCCTATCTGCAGCACCCCTGGCATTCGGACGAACTCGACGTTGTGATTCGCGCCAGTACCGACGCCAATAGCGTTGTCCTGGCGGCGCGAAAGATAGCATCCTCGGTCAACCCCGACGTTTCCCTTAGCTTTTCGACGATGCATGCGATTCTGGCGACCTCGGTATCCACTCCACGTTTTCGCAGCGTGCTGATGCTGACATTCGCGGGTCTGGCGGCGCTGCTGGCGATGGCCGGCGTGTATGGCGTGATGGCTTATGCCGTAAGCCAGCGAGTGTCGGAGATGGGCTTGAGGCTGGCTCTTGGTGCGAGCCGCGGAGATCTGATTCGACTCGTTCTGCACCAGTCACTCCGGATTGCAGCCGTAGGTCTGTTGCTTGGTGTCGGGTTAGCAATGGTATCCAGCCGCCTGCTCCAGTCGATGTTGTACAAGGTAGAGCCGCTGGACATCACGACATATGCCCTCGCTGCGTTCGTTATCGCGTGCATGGCTATTCTGGCGGCGCTGCTGCCTTCTCTCAGGGCGGCTGGGGTCGACCCTGTGCAAGCGCTGAGGGCCGAATAGCTACCGGCGAAAATGAGCGCGGTAGATTTCCTCCACAACCTCGTGGAGCGATGCGGGAACCAGCTCCCTCCACGCTTGTCCCGCAGCCAGCGCGTCACGTACCGCGGTAGACGAGTAATCATCCCAGCATCCGGCATCGAGGTGCTCCACGGCATGTGCAAGATGCGCCGGGAACTGCCAGGTTCCTCTGCGTGCGGCGACCAGCATACGAAATTCAGAGAGCATCCCCTCAAACGCATCCGCCTCGCCGTAATCCCACGTTGCAATCCGTTCCGCCGCATCGCGGCCACAGACGACATAGATATCCGCGTCGGGATACAGCGAGCGTGCTTCCCGCACCATATCGATGTAGAGTCCCCCCTCACTGACCGCAGCGCTGACGCGTTCCCCGGCAACCTGGCGCAGCATGTCGACTCTCTGAGGAAGACTGGCACCCTCCCAGGTCTTGTGTGGAAGCTGCCCCGGAATCACCAGCAGGACGTGGTCCACGCGGGCGAGCGCCGCTTCCGCCAGCGCAATGTGCGCTCTGGTGGGCGGATTGAACGTCCCCGCGAGAATCCCAAGCCGCGCAGGCTTCTGCGGTGAAGGAGTAAACAGTTCCAATCTGTCATGATACGAATCTGGAACTTTTCGTCAGCCGAAGCGGAATATGGACAGACCAGCGTGTCATGTCCGAAACCTCTGAGCCTCCCTCTGAATCTTGCGACGCAGAGCTCTTGCGTAGGTCCGCAAAGGGCGATGAGTCCGCGTTTACGGATCTCTACCGGCGGCGTCAACAGGCAGTGTACCGGTTTGCGCTGGGCATGAGTGGCCGTTCGGATGTGGCAGAAGAAGTAACACAGGACGTCTTTCTAAGCGTGATACGCCAACCCGGGCGCTTCGATGAAAGTCGGGGCACAGTCCAGTCGTTCCTGTTTGGAATCGCAAGGAATCTGGTTCTGCGTCATTGTGAGCGGGATCGCCGCGATGTCTTTCTGCAGGACGACAGAGACGTCGATCTGGAGGCGGACACTCCCGACGTGCTCGCCAGTCTTGCGACGCAGCAGACGGTAGCCGCCGTTCGGGAAGCCGTCCTGCGACTACCGCCGTCGTATCGTGAAGTTGTGGTGCTGTGCGATCTGGAAGAGATGAGCTACGCGGCAGCGGCTGAGGTTCTGGGTGTTCCGGTAGGCACCGTCCGATCGCGATTGAATCGCGGTCGCGGCTTGCTGCTGGAGAAATTGCGCTGGTATGAAGGTGGCCGGTTCAGCGTGGGGTGTTCCGCATGAAGAACTCTGATCAGATCGAAAGTGCGCTGAAATTGCTTCGCGAAGAGAACGGTCGCCAGCAGGCACCGCACTCCGTTGAGATTCGTTTACGGGCCGCATTCCAGGAGAAACATGCACAACCCTGGTATCGTTCCCTCCATTGGCCTCTCCGTATTGCGGCCTTCGCAAGCGCCGCCCTTCTATGTGTGGCTTTGTACAGCTGGCAGACCGGGACAAACAGAGGCGATGACAAAATCTCCGCAGTCGTTCCCCCCATACAGGCAGAGTCGAAACCAGTAAGAACCGTACCAAAAACCGCGCCGCCGACCATCGCCAGGACAGCACGGAAAAGTCGTAAGCCCCGACTCAGGCCAACACCACCTCCGACTCCAGTGATGGCAACAGCCAGGCCCGCTATCGAGGAGTTCGTAGCAATTCCATATGCGCCACCTCTGACGGCCCACGACCGTGGCGAGGTAATCCGCGTCGGATTATCCCGTCACTCCATCCGCTCGCTGGGGATTCCCACAAATCCGGAGCGATTTCTCGAGCGTGTGCCCGCCGACCTGCTGGTTGGCGAAGACGGCATCCCTAGAGGATTCCGTCTGATCCGGACCACCGAACCTCGTTAGAATCCACGCCGACGGTCGGTATTAGGCACCTTTACAATAAAGGTGCCTCTTCGTGACCATCTCTGATTCCAGCAGCCCTTTCCGCATCGCGATCGCAGCGACGTTTACCTCCGAGCCTTTGCGGCGCTTCGTCGCCTTCTGGAGTCAGGAAATCCACGCAGGCTTCGATCTCGTGTTTGCGCCTTACAATCAGGTGCCGCAAACGCTGCTCGACCCTGCCAGCGTCTTTGGCACAAATACCCATGGCGTGAATGTAGTCCTGCTCCGGCTGGAGGATCTGTCCGCCGACGGTTCCACGCTCGAGAGCAACGTGTCTCACATAGCGGAGCAACTGCGGGCCGCTGGTTCCCTCCCTGTTCCCCTGCTGGTCACGTTGTGCCCTTCCCTGCCCGGGTCGGTATTTGCAACCGCATTCGCTCGTATGGAGTCGCTGCTCGCTGCCTCCCTCGAAGAAAGTCCGGGAGCACAATTCATCCCGCATCATTGCGTGGAGCGCCTCTACCCCGTCACCGACCCGCACAGTCCCGAAGGAGAAAAGCTCGGTCGCATTCCGTACTCTGAAGCCTGGTTCTGTGCCCTCGGGAGCACTCTTGTCAGGCATACGCACGCGCTATTCCGGGCACCCTTCAAGCTGATCGCGCTCGATTGCGATAACACGTTATGGCAGGGCATCTGCGGCGAAGATGGGCCGGAAAACGTGGTCCTCGATCCCGGCCGGAGAGCACTCCATGAATTCATGCTGGATCAGCGCGAAGACGGCGTGCTGCTCGCAATGAACAGCAAGAATAATGAAGAAGACGTCAA
>JACMLA010000208.1 GCA_014379815.1 Bryobacteraceae bacterium
CGTAATCCGAGGTGGTTTCCTCGATCTGCGCGCGCAGCTGCTTGATGCGGCCTTCGATGTTCTTCTGGGTACCGCCACCGTCAACGATGGTGGTGTTGTCTTTGTCGATGGTGACGCGCTTTGCACGGCCGAGATCTTCGAGGCGAACACCTTCCAGCTTGATGCCAGTCTCTTCCATGATGGCCTTGCCGCCAGTCAGGATTGAGATATCTTCCATCATTGCTTTGCGGCGGTCACCGAAGCCAGGAGCCTTCACGGCAGCGCAGTTCAGCGTGCCGCGGAGCTTGTTGACCACGAGGGTGGCCAGAGCTTCGCCTTCGACTTCTTCGGCGACGATGATGAGAGGCTTGCCGCTGCGGGCAATCTGCTCCAGAACTGGCAGCAGATCCTTCATGTTGCTGATCTTCTTTTCGTGGATCAGGATGTAGGGATCTTCGAGGACAGCTTCCATCCGGTCCGGATCGGTGATGAAGTAAGGGCTGAGGTAGCCGCGGTCAAACTGCATACCATCGACGGTCTGCAGTTCGGTGTTCATGGTCTTGGACTCTTCGACCGTGATGACACCGTCTTTGCCAACCTTCTGCATGGCTTCGGCGATGATGTTGCCGATGGTGGTGTCGCCGTTTGCGGAGATCGTGCCAACCTGAGCGATCATCTCGCCGCTGACAGGCTTGGAGAACTTCTGCACTTCGGCAACGACGGTTTCCACGGCCTTTTCGATGCCGCGCTTCAGAGCCATCGGGTTCGCGCCGGCGGCAACTGCCTTCACACCTTCACGGAAGATCGACTGGGCCAGAATGGTTGCGGTGGTGGTACCGTCACCGGCGACGTCGGAGGTCTTCGAAGCGACCTCGCGCACCATCTGCGCACCCATGTTTTCCAGAGGATCCTTGAGCTCGATTTCCTTGGCGACCGTGACACCGTCTTTTGTGATGGTGGGTCCGCCGAACTTTTTCTCAAGCACCACATTGCGGCCCTTCGGACCGAGCGTGACTTTTACTGCGTCTGCCAGCTGGTTGACGCCCCGCAGGATCGCCTGACGGGAATTTTCGGAATATACAATCTGCTTGGCTGCCATTATCCTGTCTCTCCCTTGCTGCCTTTACTACTTGGTAGCGGCCGCGGTGGTGCTGCTTCCGCCGCCAATTACGCCCTGCGCATCCAGTACGCCGAGCACTTCGTCTTCCCGCATAATCATGTATTCCTGGCCGTCGAGCTTGATCTCGCTGCCCGAGTACTTGCCAAACAGGATCTTGTCGCCGACCTGGACATCCAGGGGAACGACCTTCCCATCTTCAAGGCGCTTGCCTTTCCCGGCAGCAATGACTTCGCCCTGCTGGGGCTTTTCTTTAGCAGTGTCAGGAATGATCAGGCCGCTGGCGGTCTTCTCATCCTGCTCATCTACACGCTTGACTACGATCCGGTCGTAGAGAGGCCGAATGTTCATACGCTGAACCTCCTCAGGTTTTGGTTTTGGATTTGTAACTCAGAGCCAGAATGCGCCCGTTTGCGGGTCACACTCACGACAGAATTATTAGCACACTCGGGCAAGGAGTGACAAGAGGGATTTGTAAATGTATAGAGGTGAACAGGTTAGCGCAGTGCAAGACTTAGTTCGACTTCGTACGTTTGAGAACTATTGCTTCGGAATGCGGGTGAAATTCTCGTCGAGCCAGGCGGTAAGTGCTGCCAGGAACTGATACGTCTGGTAATGGTGGGCATCGGACACTGCGGTCCTTATGTCCCGTTCGGAGTGGAGAATAGCCAGGTTCTCCTGGGTGACGGAATGAATATCGAGAACCGGGATCTTACGGGCCTGAAAAGGGTGCGAGTCACTGTCCCCCACTTGCTGAATATCCACTCCCTCGATAACGACAGCGACAGCCTTCGCTAACGCGGCAGCGGCACGGACCAGACGTGGGTCGCTCCGCTGAACCCAGATCTTTGGACTATCCATCCCGATACTGTCGATGTTGATCATCGCCTGAACCTTGGCCAGTTGCTCCTTCGACAGACTTCGAACGTACTGGCTGGAACCGATGAGTCCCTGCTCTTCCCTCGCAAACCCAATCAGAATCCATGTGTAGCGACGCGCGCTCAAACGGCTGAGGCTTGTAAACAGGCTGGGAAGAAGCGAAACCCCTGACCAGTTGTCAACCGCGCCGGACCCTTTGGTTACGTGATCGAAGTGAGCTCCCACCACGATTGTTTCGTCCGTCTGGCCTTTGAGACGACACACGACGTTGCTCTTCCCGCCCTCCGGTTTTTCCTGCGTGAGGTCTTCTCCCTTGCATCCGGCTTCTTCAAACATGAGCCTGACCTCGTTACCCCGGTCCTCATTCTTTTGCTTTAGGCGATCCATTCTGGCCTGTACGACGTCTGCCGGAACAGGATAGAAACGGAGTTCTCCCGCAACGAGGCTCGCGGATGTCCAAAGGAAGAAAATCGAAAGCACCAGTGGGTTTAGCAGGTTCACCAACGCGAACTGTAGCATGCGGGTGCTGTTTCAATTGGTATCCTGATAGTTGCAAATGCGGCTTGCGCGATGGCTGGTTCTTCTCGTAATTGTCGCGATTGTCGCGGGCGTTGGATTCTTCTATAACGCGCAGAGGGCGGCTCAGGCCCGCAACGCTCCCAAAGCTCCGGCGAAACTTCCTGAAGCAGTGTCGGCTCGCGCCAATGACTGGGCCTGGGAACGGACTCGTGACGGCCGGCCCCTTGTGCGTGTCTGGGCCAGGGACATGAAGGCCAACGCGGAAGCAACGCAGCTGGAACTGAGCGGCGTTACTTTGCACCTGTTCCACAAAGACGCGAAATCCTTCGACAAAGTCACCAGCGCCAAAGCTGAGTTCGATCTCCCCCAGGGTCTGCTGTTCTCCGATGGCGAAGTCGTCATCACGATGGGCGTACCTGCGGAAGGCGAACAGCCTGCTCCTAGTGGCCGACTGGTCACGATCAAAACGTCAGGCGTCCACTTCGAGAGCAAGACCGGCAAAGTTTCCACGGAACGTGCGGCTTCTTTTCTCTTCGATCGTGGGGAGGGGCAGTCCACCGGTGCGCAATACGATCCGGAGACCCGCGAGCTGGGAATGCACACAGACGTCAAGCTCAAGTGGCGTGGAGAAAATC
>JACMLA010000209.1 GCA_014379815.1 Bryobacteraceae bacterium
GATGTGACGATCGCCGACGATGTGTGTATCTCGCAAGGCGCTTACCTCTGCACCGGCAATCACGACTGGTCCGATCCTTCGTTTGGTTTGATCGCAAGGCCGATCCATCTGCACCGGGGCTGCTGGGTGGGGGCTCGTGCACTCATCGGGCCCGGCGTGACGATCGGGGAGCATGCGATCGCCGCAGCCGGCAGTGTGGTCTCAAAGAACGTGCCGGCTTTCCAGATCTACAGCGGCAATCCTGCAATTTTTGTCCGCATGCGGGTTCTGAAACCGGCGGTAAGTACAGCCATTCCCGAGCCTGCTCTTTCTGGCCACCAGTAGTTCCTGACGAGCTTTTCAATCGAGGTTTCTTTCTTTTATGACCAGTGTTTCCGAAGTGTGGCCAGTCGCCGGCGGCACCGTTGCGCAACCAGTTGAGCGGCAGGAGGCAGAGCGCCCTCTTCGAATCCTGATTCTGAATCAGGCCTTCCATCCTGACGTTGCGTCCACGGCGCAACATGCTTCGGATCTGGCGGTGGCGCTGGCACAGCGTGGCCATCAGGTTCAGGCACTGTCAAGTAAACGATGCTATGACAATCCGCAGCTTCGGTTTGCCGAACGGGAAACATGGAAGGGCGTGAGCATCCGTCGTATCCCTTCATTTGGCTTTGGCAAGGGCGCCAAGTGGCGCCGTGTGGCCGACTTTGGCAGCTACATAGCCAATTGCTTTCTGCATCTGATGTGGATGCCGCGTCACGATGTGGTGATCGCGCTGACCACACCGCCTTTGATTTCTTTTTTAGGTGCACTCATGGTCCGGCTCAAGGGCGGGCATCTGGTTTTCTGGGTGATGGACCTGAATCCGGATGAAGCGATCGCGGCCGGCTGGCTAAAGGGATCTTCCTTCGCCGCCCGCTACCTGCAGAAGCTGTTGCAATACAGTCTCGAGACATCGGAAAGCGTAATTGCTCTCGATCGATTTATGGCAGAGCGACTGCTCGATAAGGGTATTGCTGCGGAGAAGATCGCGATTCTGCCACCGTGGTCTCACAGCGAAGCCGTGTCTTACGACGCCGAAGGGCGGGCAGATTTCCGGCGGACGCACGGCCTTACCGACAAATTTGTCGTGATGTATTCCGGTAATCACAGTCCCTGCCATCCCCTGACTACTTTGATGCTGGCTGCGCGCCAGCTGCGCGATGAGCCCGATGTGAAGTTCGTCTTCATAGGAGGCGGCAGCGAGTTTAAGGCTGTGCAGCGTTTCTCTGAGGAAGAAGGCCTTAAGAACACTCTTCTGCTGCCTTATCAGCCGCTCGATACACTTTCATCCTCTCTATCCGCGGCCGACCTCCACACCGTTGTGATGGGGGAGCCATTTGTAGGGATGGTGCATCCCTGCAAGATCTACAACATACTCACACTTGGCACGCCCGTACTTTACATCGGACCGGAAGAGAGCCACGTTACCGACCTTGCCAGCGGTGTGCATTCTGACAGCTGGTTCTATGCTTCGAGGCATGGAGAGACGTTGCGTGTTGTCGAGCACATTCGTACCGCCCGAAACCGATGGCTGCTGGAGGTTGCTGAGGAAAAGAAGGTTGCCGGAAAATTCTCCCAGGAGGCGCTTCTCAAGCCTCATATCGCGATGGTGGAAGCAGCGGCCGGAGTGCGGCGGTAACGCAATCTGGCACAGCAAAAGAGCCGCTATCGTTTATACAGGTACCAGGCGCGAGCGCCTTTCCAGAGTGGCTGGCCTAAGTCCGGCGACGCGTTGTGAAGCAGGATCGCTGTTTGCGTATTCTCACGATATTGCGCCTTAGCTTTATCGAGAGTCATATCGGCCGGCGAAAGCCTTTCGGCAACGATTCCGGAGACAGTCCCCGGATCGTAGTACACAGTCAGGTTCGGCCCCGATGCACCGCTTAGAGTGGAAGCTGCCCTGAGACGAGCTTCGAGAGCCTGCTCATCTTCCGTGAATGCAGTCATCAGGACAGAGCCGGCGGTCTCCGGGATGCCACGCTGTTTCAGGTAAGCAAGGACTCCGGAGTGGTCGCGAAGCTGAGTCGAGACACGTTCCTGCATGCGGCTGTAAACGGCACGTGGCAATGGAATCCGGTAGAGATAGAGCGCCTCTTCGGGCAGAAACAAAGTTGTGTCGGGGCTAAGTTCAGCGGCGGCATGAAGGCCCATCGCGAGTTCATCCGGGCCGCGCAGTTGCTGCTCACGAATCGTACTTTCAGCGAATGTGCCGACACTGGCAAGAATGAACAAGCCAGCAATCAGGCGGTGATTGTTTACAGCCGCGAGGGTCAGGGCGGCCAGCAACACAATGCAAGGCAGCAGCGGGAGAAAGTATCTGGGAAACAGATCGACTTTCGCGGAAACCAGCGGCAGCGTAACGATAGCAGTGGCAATGAGACCAGGAATGGCGAACACCCGCAAAGCAGCCGATTTCAGAGCGTAGATCGCTCCAGCGACGCTAAGCAGGGTCAGGATGGTAAACGACACACCCATCGCATCGAGCCACACGTTAAAGAACGCTGGTGGATGGAGCGACGCGTGGTGACCGAGATGGCCCAGCACCGCTTTTGCGAACCGAAGGGGATCGGTCCAGACCCAGGGACACCAGAACAGAAAACCCACAAAGAGTCCAACGCAGAATCTCAGGATTCCGGGAATGCGTTTCACAAGAACCTGACGCAAGTCAAACGCGAGCAACAGTAACGGCAACACGACCAGGCTCGCGAGAGTGATGCGTGAAGCGATGGCTGCTGCAAACAGGAACCCTGCCCAGAAAGCCCGGGTGGCGCCGAAGCGCACGATAAGGAACAACGCTCCGAGGGCAAACGTCAGTCCGGCAGCTTCGCCCATTGCCATGGCAGACTGGCGGAAGAAGATGGGAACAAAGGCGATGGCGCCGGCGGCTATCCACGCAACCCGCTTTGAATTGGTCAGCGAAGAGGCAATTCCAAAGGCAAAGATCGGTGCGGCGCTGCTGATCGCAGCGACCAGAAGCCGGAGCAAAGTAACACTGTGTACCGGGTTCGCGTAGGCGTGTGCAAGATAATTTCCAAGGCTGTTGAGGCCCGCTGTCATGCCTCTCGGAATGCCGTTCTGTATCACAAGATCGGCGATCCATACGGGCATCATAAGCATCTGAAGAATGCTGCCTGGCCACTGCAGAGAAGTGGAAGGTACACCTAAAAAACGGTCAAGGCAGGAGAGAGTCATCTCCAGCTCGTCGATGTTATAGAAGTAGCCGGCCGGTGGATTCAGGATGAGAGCGCAGCGGGTAGCAAAAACCACAAGCCAGGCCACGGTCAGCAGAACAGCCGGATGTTTATAGGGGCGAGTCACTGATGTTTGCGCAGCCCTTTTTTGAGGGGAGTCGCGTTACTACTTTACACAGTCCAGCCTCTCCTGTACATAAGCAATGCCTGGCTTTAAATATGACGGTTTGGTGTTGAACCGGACAGGCGGAATGTGGTTGATATTCTGGTATTTAGGACGGGATCACCCGCCGTCGGGAATATATCGCCAGTTGTGTCAATAGCTCGTTTTGTCCGATTCTATTCCCTGTTACTGACTTTATGATGTTCCGGATATTTGAGGCAGTTCGGCGATGCGAGGATCACTGTGAGCGCGGGTAAAGAGTCTGCGGTACGGACTCGCGGCGCGGACTCCATAATGAGCCGCGTGGCAGAAACATTTCATTCCTGGTGCTGCGTCGGACCAGATAACGTCGATTGTGCCTCGGCCGGAACGGAAACTTTGGTCCGAAAGGCCGCTTCGCCTATTATTATGCGCTATTCGGCCGATAACAGAGTTGAGAACGGATGAGTCTGCAACAAAACCGATATCGATTCCGCAAGGGCCGTTCAGGCCCGCGAAACTGGGCATCCGGAAGACCGGAGATTCCTTTCGTATTCGAACTGGCGCCGCAACTCTCTGCTCGCAGCAGACCGCATTCCGCCGCGCTTACGTTCTTACACACAAGCCATATTTGCTATTTTACAAAAGCCAACGAGGTGTTATGCCTGGCCTTAAAAACATTACCGATCAGAATATGAACAATATCAGCGATACGCACCAGAAATCCGACCAGGATTTCATTCAGAATCCTAACCAGCGATACGCAATTATCATGGGAGCCGGTCCGGCAGGTCTGACAGCCGCCTTCGAGCTTCTCGCCCGTACCGGCGTCATACCCATCGTTCTCGAGAAGAGCACCTATATGGGAGGGATCTCCCGAACCCTGAACTACAAAGGGAACCGGATGGATATCGGGGGACACAGGTTCTTCTCAAAGTCGGACCGGGTTATGAACTGGTGGCTCGATGTGCTGCCAATTCAGAAGACCTCAGGCCAGTCTCAGGCGATCACCTACCAGAGATCGAGCCGCAGTGTGGAAACCAGCAAGGAAGGCCCGGATCCGGAACTGGAAGATGCAGTGATGCTGGTAAGAAAGCGTAAATCGCGGATCTATTTTCTGCGGAGATTCTTCGAATACCCTATTACGCTCAGCAAAGACACGCTCACCAAACTCGGTTTGATGCGTACCATGCGCATTGGCCTCAGCTACATGAAGAGTGCTTCTTTTCCCATTCCAAACGTAAAGACGCTCGAGCAGTTTTTCATTAACCGCTTTGGAACAGAGTTGTACCACACGTTCTTCAAGTCGTACACAGAAAAGGTCTGGGGAGTGCCCTGCAACGAGATCAGCGCCGAGTGGGGAGAGCAGCGCATTAAAGGGCTGTCGGTAGCAAAAACGCTCAAGCACATCGTCGGCAAGGCTTTCAGCTCAAAAAGCGACATTGCACAGAAAGATGTCGAGACCTCTCTGATTGAGCAGTTCCTCTATCCCAAGCTCGGTCCCGGGCAGATGTGGGAAGAGGTGGCGAGGCGAATCACCGCCGCTGGCGGTCGCATTCTCAAGGGTGTGGAGGTTACTGAGATCAATCCGTCCGGCAACCAGATCGCCTCGATCAAAGCCGTCAATACGGAAACCGGTGAACAGCAGACGTTCCGGGGAGATTACTTCTTCTCGACACTGCCGATAAAGGAACTTGTCCGCTCGATGCAGACCAGGGTGCCGGACGAAGTGGTCGAAATCAGTGAAGGCCTCGTCTATCGCGACTTCATTACAGTGGGCCTGCTGGTTCGCAAACTGAAGGTGACCGAACAGGCGGCTCCCGGCACTTACGGGCATAAGTTAATTGCCGACAACTGGATCTATATTCAGGAGCCCGATGTGTTTGCGGGCCGGCTTCAGATCTTCAATAACTGGAGCCCGTATATGGTGGCAGACCAGGACACGGTGTGGCTTGGAGTCGAGTACTTCTGCTTCGAAGGGGATGAACTGTGGAACAAGCCGGAAGCGGAAATGGCCGCGCTGGCAGCGCAGGAACTGCACAGGATCGGCATTATTGACGAAGCGGACCTGCTCGATTCCGTCGTGTTCCGCATGCCCAAGACTTACCCGGCTTACTTCGGGACCTACTCACGCTTTGACACCCTGAGAGAGCATCTGGATACATACGAAAATCTGTTCCTGGTGGGACGGAACGGGATGCATAAGTACAACAACCAGGATCACTCGATGCTGACGGCCATGATCGCGGTAGACAACATTGCCGAAGGCCGTGTCTGCAAGAAGAACATCTGGTCAGTGAACACCGA
This sequence comes from Bryobacteraceae bacterium, assembly GCA_014379815.1. The sequence continues at coordinate 5,662 of JACMLA010000209.1, forward strand.
GATGGACTATCACGAGGAGAAGGCGGGTCCCAGCCCGCAGGAGAATAAAACCCTGCAAACAACCCAAAAAAGTCCCTCGCCAGAACCGGTAACAGCAGGCGCTCGCGGCAACTCGGCCGGAGACTAACGCGGCGTTTTTTTCCAGTGGGAAGCTTGTTTACTGGTCCTCTGGTACCAATGAACTCGCTTCCTTGTTCCCCCCAGACTTCTGTTGGTGCAAGGTAAGGCCTTTGCCAGCCGGAGTTACTGACTTTGGCAGGTGCTGCACGATTACTCTTCGGCTATAGTTTGTTCCAGGAGAAATCCGCCATGGCGCTGCCGGGGCCCTGGTA
>JACMLA010000210.1 GCA_014379815.1 Bryobacteraceae bacterium
GTAAGAGAGCCCCACGGCGGCTCCTGACAAGGATAGTTGTTGCCGTCCCAGAATCGCCCGAAACCCTGATTCCGAAACGGCAGCTTTGCATCGTCTGGTCTGCGCAGCAGTTTCGTAAAGGCACCAACGTCCATGGAATTCACATATAGGGTTCCGGTTGCGGGATCGAAAGAGCCGCCTCCCCAGTTAGCTCCGCCGTTGGTCCCCGGAAAGAATACAGTTGGTTTCTCGGTCACAGGCCGGAACAAATCTCCCTCCGTGTCGGCGCCTTTCATTCGCTCGAGGCAGTCCGCCGTGGATTCGGGCGTGACTTTCGTCAGCTCCGATAGCGAAAAGCTCTGGCGCGCAAAGGGCGGAGGTCGCACGGGCCGTGGCTGAGTCTTTGAGGTCTGTTCTCCGGGTATCGGACTCGGTGGAATGGATTTCTCCTCAATCGGGAAGACCGGCTTACCTGTAGCCCGATCGAACGTGAATACAAAACCGGTCTTGGTGATCTGAGCGACGGCGTCGATTTTGCTCCCGTCTTTTCTGGCCCCGGCGAGCGCTGCTGTGTACAACAGAGGCTGCGCAGGCAGATCGTAGTCCCACAAATTGTGGTGGACGGTTTGAAAGTGCCAACGCCGCTGCCCGGTCTGGCAGTCCAGAGCGACCAGGGAATCGCCAAACAGATTGTCACCCTTTCTGTCCGCTCCGAAGAAATCGGTTGCAGGGGACGTGAGTGGAACATAAACCAGCCCAAGCTTTTCGTCCGCACTCATGATGGACCAGGCATTGACGCCGGCACGATTCTTCCACGATTCGCCTTCCCATGATTCGTGGCCAAATTCGCCCGGATGTGGCACCGTGTGGAATGTCCACCGGAGCGCCCCGGTCCGCGCGTCCCACCCACGAATATCGCCTGCAGGACCGAGTGGCTCTCCGTCCGCAACCCAGGCTCCAGTGACGATCGTGTCCCGGCACACGGATACTGGCGAAGTAAGTCCGTAAGGTGTGGTCGGGAAGGAGTCGGCAACGCCTTTGCGCAAATCGAGTGCGCCTTCATTGGCAAACCCAGGGTCTGGTTTTCCGGTCGAGGCATCAATGGAAAACAGCTTCCCTTCCTGTGTCCCCAGAAAGATTCGTTTGCGAAGGCCGTCCGTCCAGTAGGTCACGCCACGATTGAAGTGCAGTGTGACCCGGGCGTACCGGTTGAACTTGGGATCAAATTGCCATTTGATGCGCCCGGTCTCTGCATCGAGAGCGAACAGCCGGTGGAACGACGAGGGTAAATACATCGTCCCGTCCACCACCAGAGGGGTGGTTTCAAATGCCGAGCGGCTCGGAAAGACACTCCCATCGGACACATCCTTTGTGTCAAACATCCAGGCGACCGCCAGCTGATCAACATTCTTCTTGTTGATTTGCGCAAGAGGGGAAAACTTACTACCACCGGCATCGCCGCCGTAGTACCTCCATTCCTGCCCATGACTCAGTAGGGGAAAAAGAAACAGGGCAAAGGACCATCGTGACAAACCCGACATGTTTGGTCATTCTATCTGGCGACCGGCACGCGGAACGCCGATGCTAGACTCATCGCAGATGGCGAAGTGATGGAATCGGTAGACGTAGCGGACTTAAAATCCGCTGGCTCGTAAGGGCCGTGTGGGTTCGAGTCCCACCTTCGCCACTACTTGCTTTTCGTGTGAACTTCCGTGGTACCTTCTTCCGCCAGGCTGTGCTCAGCATTGGCCGCCGCGGTTTTCTCCCTCGCCAGAGCGTCGATAAACCAGGCTCCGATCTCATTGGCAAAGCCCCATACTGCCTGCATATCCCTGGTTGCGAATGCATCCATTTGTGCGGCGTAGACCGTGACCGCGCCGATGGTCTGATCGCCCGCCATGATAGGTACAGATGACCCGCTGAGGAAGTCCGACCTGCCGGTATGAGCCTGAACGAGGCTGTCCAGACGACCATTTCCATTCAGAATCGGGCGCCCTTCCTCCACCACCCATCCTGTCAGACCGTGTCCGAGTCCAATCAGGCACTCTTCCGGGCAAATCTCGATACCGGTGAGGTAAAGCAACCGGATTTCCACGCCCTCCCGGAGCGATACCGCGAGCAATTCGTAATCAATCGATGCGCGTAATGGCCGGTCACAAGCAGCCAGAACAGAAGACAGATCCTCCCTTCTAAGAGCTCTGTGCAGGGGAGCGGAGGCTGAACGAATCAGCAGGCTGACGTCGTAATCCCTCCCGCTGCTGATCAGAGTTGTCTGGAAACCCGCCGAAGGAACCGCGGCCCGGATCTCCTGACGGCTCAGCATCGGAGGCTCCGCTTCGGCTGCTGCCCTGACAAGGACTTCCAGTTCGGAGTAGCGCCTTTTAAGAATGTCGACGACTCTCGGATCGAACTCTTTTCCAGCGGAACGGGACACGATGTCCATAGCCTGGTCTTTGGACATCGCCTTCCGATACTGACGATCGCTGGAAAGCGCGTCGAAGACATCCACAACAGAAAGAATTCGGGCACCCAGCGGAATGTCTTCCCCTTTCAGGCCATTGGGATAACCAGAGCCATCCCACCTCTCGTGGTGGCTCCTCACAATGGGCACAACGGCATAGGGAAAGTTAACCCGTTCCAGAATGTCGGCACCAACTACAGGATGTGCCTGCACTTTCTGAAACTCCTCGCGGGTCAGTCGGCCAGGCTTTCCGATAATGTGTTCGGGAACAGCGAGTTTGCCCACATCGTGGAGCACGGCGGCAGTGCGCAGAGCCTCCAGCTCCGCGTGATTCATTCCGATGTCCCGACCCAGTTCGACGGCGTAGATCTGGACACGCCGCAGATGATCGTGTGTCGTTCGATCCCGGGCCTCGATCGCCATTGCCAGTGCGTGGATGGTACGGACGTGGAGCGCCGACATCTCCTCGGCGTGGATGCGGGCTTCCTCCTGGCGCTTCCGTTCGCCTTCCACCCGATCTGCATACACGGCCCAGACCTGATAGAACGAGTACACAGCGGGTACAACCAGAATGGCTATTTGCCAGCCAAAGTAGCGCTCCAGCAGCCGTATACCCTCGGTCAGTCCCGCGCCAAAGACATACAAGGGAGTTGACCACAGATAGTAGTCGTTGATCACCTGCCGGAAGCTGCGCTTCTCGACATCGGTGAGTGAAATCACGATGGACACCACGACGCAGGTCAGAGCAAAGTACACGACCGAAGCGAAGGCGAGGCGGAGTGGATGCTGGAAGCCGAGGTCAAACAGAAACCGGGAGTGGATCACAAGGCTGGCCAAGTACGCAGCAATCCCTACATTGCTGGCGTTGAAGGCAGCCTGCATCAGTTTCAGTTTGATTTTGGACTGCCAGGCATACTGGACAATCGCGGCAATTACGGCAACCGCTACGGTCTCAGGTGTACTGAGCACCGCTATCGATAACAAGACAATCAGGAAAGCGCCGGACTGAGTGGCGGTGACTCCGGGCATCCGGATCTTCAAGCCTCCGCTGAGGCACGCCAGCACGAGGTAGGTAAAGAACCGGGGAAAGTTCGCAGACTCCCAGGTGGCGCTAGCGACACCGACAGTGGCCAGCCCTAAGGCAATGACCACGCTAATATAGATGCGTGTCGTCGCGTTCATCTGGGAATCGTAAAGACTTCTTCACGTTACCTGACTATCGGCGTAAATGACAGTAGAACTTAGACCGAGCGGCAACGTCCTGACTTTTTTCTGGTCTTCTCCGGTTTTTTGGGAAGCTGTTCCAGGTGTAAAGAGCAGTAGTGCCAGCCTACAGTGATTTGCCACCATTGTAGAGCAGGTCGTTCATCACGGTAAGCGCTCCCGGTGCCAGAATAAGTGGCGTAAATTCAGACTGGGACACCGCCGAATCCCTGAGTCGAGTTGCGTTTCGGAGGATGGTTAATGAAAAGAATGAAGCAGATTTTCAGCGTTTTCGTTGTATTCGCGGTTAGCTCTTTCGCGAATGACAAGAAGATAGCGCCCGACGCAGGAGACTCGTCCACAATCATCGTCCAATTTTCGGGTGAGCCCGATGGCCCACTGCAGTCCCGGCTGCTTAAGATGGGCGCAAAGCTCAAACAGTACATGGGGAACCTGAATGCAGGTGTATACGAAGTACCTGCAGGTCGTCTGAGACTCTCGCAGATGGCAAAAGAAGCCGGTGTCTCCTACATCAGTCCGGACCGACCCGTTGCCGGCTATCTCGATAACGCTGTTTCCTCGATCTACGCAGATTTCCGCAGCACTGGTTTTGCTAAAGGTGCCAACGTCGGAGTTGCTGTAATCGACAGTGGTGTGAACCCGACCGAAGATTTCACCAATGCTCCAGGGCGACTGGTGTTCCGGGCCGACTTCACAGGTACGGGGACCACTGACCTGTACGGTCACGGTACTCACGTAGCAAGCATCATTGGCGGCGACGGATCTTTGTCGTCCGGCCTGCGCTACTTTCGTACGTTTCGCGGCGTGGCTCCATCCGCGAATATCGTGAGCCTGAAGGTTCTTGACAGTAAAGGAATGGGCACCGAGAGTAATGTGATCAGGGCCATCGATGCTGCGATTGCCTTGAAGAACATCTACAACATCAAGGTGATCAACCTCTCTCTGGGTCGCCCTGTCCTCGAGAGCTACACTGAGGATCCTCTCTGCGCCGCAGTCGAAAAGGCATGGAGAGCGGGCATTACTGTAGTTGTCGCCGCCGGTAATGAGGGCCGCAACAACATCGCGGGCACCCGAGGCTACGGCATGATCATGTCTCCTGCTAACGATCCTTACGTAATCACTGTCGGCGCAATGAAAGATATGGCGGACAACGGATCGCGGACTGACGACCGGATCGCCAGCTATAGTTCAAAGGGTCCTTCTGCGGTTGACCATGTTGTTAAGCCGGATCTCGTCGCCCCGGGGAACCAGATCGCTGCGGATGCAGCGCTCGGAAGCTACCTGTGGCAGAACAGTCCGCCGGAAATGAAGTTACGGCGGAACGAGTTTGAGTACACTCTCAGCACAGCGTTCACCACCGACTACGTTCGCCTAAGCGGAACCAGCATGTCCGCCGCTATGGTGAGCGGAGCAGTGGCTCTCATCGCGGGTCGCGACCCGTCTGCATCGCCGGACACGATCAAGGCCCGTCTGATGAAGACTGCCTACAAGTCGTTCCCTCACAGCAGCACTACCATCGATCCCAAAACCGGCAAGCAGTACATGAGCGTTTACGACATCTTCACAGTGGGTGCCGGATACCTCGACGTGGCGTCCGCTCTGCAATCGCGGGAAGTCGTACCGGCCGGCAAGTCGGCTGCTTCTCCGACGGCTACCTTCTCCACCGTGGACAGAAAAGCCAAGATCGTCTTCGGCAACAACATCATCTGGGGTGGCGACGAGAACCCCGGCTGGGCTGCCAACATCATCTGGGGTAGCAACATTATCTGGGGTGGCGAAGAAGGCGGCGGCGGCACCGGCGGGCAGTCACTCCGCAGCGCAAACATCATCTGGGGCGGCGATAGCGAAGCGGTGTGGGGCAATACAGCTGTCAGCGGCTTCAACATCATCTGGGGTAGCAATATCATCTGGGGTGGTGAAGAAGGCGGCGGCGGCACCGGTCAGATCGTCCGAACCTCCAACATCATCTGGGGTGGTCTGGTGGACGATGTAGCCACCGCCGGCGATCCTCGATAAAATCGAAAGCTGTAACAAATGAGAAACCCTGACCGGAGACGGTCAGGGTTTTTTCTTGCCATGCTGGTACAGTGAAACCCAGTTACGACAAATGAAGTGGCCAAAGAGGGTTGCTCGCTTTGCACTGGACACTCTTCTGATCCTTCTTGCCGGTTCCGTCTGCTCGGCAATCCTCTTTCGCTTCACGCCAGGCTCCGGTGTCGACGCCCGAGAACTGCAGTCTGGTCTCTCCGACTCTCACATTGCGGAGCTCCGTGCGGAGCGGGAGAAAGCTGACTCCCTGACGGGCCAATCCGTTTCGTACTTCATTGGTGTCCTCCGCGGCGATCTGGGTAGCTCGCTCGCCTCAGGGGCGCCGGTCGGACCCCTGGTCCTGGATAGGCTGCCCAGAACTGCCTACACTGTGCTGGCTGGTTCCTCAAGTGGTTTTATCGCAGGAGTTCTGGCTGCTCTCGTCGTGGTACTTCTGTCGCGACGCCGAGCCGTGGACCTCACGGCAAATGTCGCGGCATTGACGCTGCTGTCGGTTCCGGCGGGTTTGCTTGTTCTGCTTGCAATCCTGTCTCAGATTCCTTTAGAGGTCGCCGTAGCCGCGGCCGTTGTGCCCCGGGCATTTCTGTATGCATCCCGACTTCTACAGCAACAGAGCCGCGCGGCGTACGTAGTTAACGCAACAGCAGCGGGGATTAGCCGCTTCCGAATCGCGGTGTGGCACGTACTCCCGGCAGTCCGCTCTGAGATAGCCGCTATTGCCGGGTTCTGCGTCGTAACAGCACTCGCGGCTACTATCCCCGCAGAGGTGTTAAGCGGTACGCCAGGTATTGGACAGCTGGCATGGCGCAGCGCTATGGATCGCGATCTGCCTGTCCTTCTTGCGGTCACAATGTGCATGATTGTGTTCGCACGCGCGGTAACGCTGATCTCCTCAGTACCCGTCCGCGATACGAGGCTCGCATCGTGACGGTGATTTGGAGAATGATCCCGTGAAGATCGCAAAAGTCTTGGCCGCGTCCCTACTGACCTGCGTTTTCCTTCTTTCCCTTTTTCCGCAACTCATAACCGGAGATGCTTCAGACGAGCAGTTCCGGAACGACATCAATCTGGCACCTGGCCCCAGGTACCTTCTGGGCACGGACGATCTGGGACGCAATCGGCTGACCCGCCTGCTCAGCGGCACCAGAACCTCTTTGTTTCTTGCCCCGATAGCAGCGTTGGCGAGCGTTATCGCAGCTGCTCTGGTTGGGATAGTGGCAGGAAACGGAGGCAGCCTGGTAAACAGGCTGTTTGAAGCGATCGCTGATTTTACTGCCTCCATGCCCTGGCTGCTGCTCCTTGTAGCGCTACGCGCGCTGCTCCCGCTGGATGCTCCGCCACTCACCGCTACCGCAATCACGTTCACACTGCTGGCCTTCCTGGGGTGGCCCGGAGCAGCGCGCATCATTCGCAACGCGGTGCAGGAGCTGAAAACACGCGAGTTTGCGTTGCAGGCGAGAGCTTTGGGAGTTGGCGGCTGGCGCTTCTCGATGATTCACCTCGCCCCAAACATAGTTGCGGTTGCCGCAGCGCAGTTCTGGATCAATCTTCCTGTGTTCATCCTCACCGAAGCCAACCTCGGCCTGCTTGGGATGGGTGTTCCGGAGCCCTACGCCTCTCTGGGTAATCAGCTGCGAGATTTGCAGAGCCTGCAGTCAGTAACTGAGAATCCGACTCTGCTGGCTCCAGCCGTATTGCTGACGCTGGTCGTCTCCTCGCTGTGGATCATAAGCATTAGAGAAGAGCGTTATTTGTGAGATACAGCAGCCTAAGGCGAGTTGTCGCAATCAGCCTGCTGCTTTGCGCCGCCAGTAACCCGAACCTCGCGTCGGAATTGCGCTTTTTCCTTCGCTCCGAACCCAGCACCCTCGATCCTTTCAAGGCCGAAGACGAGTTCAGCGACCTCATCCGTTATCTGACAGGCGGAGTCCTGATCCGTCTGAATCGCCAGACGCAACGGCCTCAGCCCGAACTTGCCACGAGCTGGAAGCTCTCGAAAGATGGACGGGAACTCCGGCTCCAATTGCGGCACGGTGTCAAGTTCTCCGATGGCACTCCTTTCGATGCTGCAGACGTTGCGCATACGTTCCGACTGTTGTTTGCCCCGGAGTTGCGTAGTGCTACAGCGGATGCCTTCAGGGCAGCCGGCATGCCGCCAGTTGTTCGAGTTTTAGGTCCTCTTGAAGTCAGTATCCTGTTTTCGCGGGCTATCGCCGCCGCTGAGGGTTTGCTGGATCAGGTAGCAATCGTTTCGTCGCGTGCCCGACCTGGGACAACAACCTCGCTTGGGCCGTACACGTTTGCTGCCCAAAAACAGGGTATTTCCCTGCTGCTGAAACGAAATCCCAACTATTGGAAGAAGGACGCGAGTGGCCGCAGTTTGCCGCTGATCGACGAACTGCGAATTGGGTTTCAGGGCAATCGCGAACTGGAAGCTCTGGCGTTCCGGAGAGGGGAAATCGATCTGGTCAGCAGCATCGACGCCCGCACATAC
>JACMLA010000211.1 GCA_014379815.1 Bryobacteraceae bacterium
ATGTCTCTGCCGCTCATCGGGCTTTGCGGACTGGTGAAGGTTGCCACTGTCAGAGGACTGAATACCTGCACATTACCCGCTGTTCCTTTGCCAAGCATCATTCGCGCAAACTTCGACAAGTCGGCAGCGGTGGAAAATAGTCCCGCATGACCGGCGACCCCACCCATGTAGCGGGTCGTTGGATCGTGAACCACACCCCGAAGCAGCTGGCCTTTGGTAATCTCAGTTGGTGCAATGCGAGACCGCCAGTTCTGCGGAGGCGTGAAGGCCGTCGTCTGCATCCCAAGTGGTGCGAAGATCTCGTCCCGCGCGAATTCCGGCAGAGTCTTACCGCCTACACGGTGTACGATCTCCCCTAGCAGAATGAAGTTGATGTCGCTATAAGTAAAGCGTGAATCCGCCGAAGCGGTGGGCTTATCAACCAGAGCTTTGGATATTCCGGTTTCGTAGCCGCTCCATTCCGGATGGAGGTCCAGATCCGGTCGCATCCCTGAGTAGTGAGTCAGTAGGTGTCTAACCGTTATGTCGCTTTGTCCCTGCTGAAACTCCGGCAGGTACTCGGTCACCTTCTCATTGAGTCGCACTTTGCCCTGTTCGACCAGCTTCATCACACAGGACGTGGTCGCAATTACTTTGGTCAGCGAAGCCACATCGAAGATCGTGTCGAGGGTCATCGGTTCCCGTTCAGGAACCAGTGCCCGGTTGCCGTACGCTTTCTCGTAAACGATGGTGTCGTTGTGGCCGACAACGACCACGGCTCCGGGAAGTCGATCCTCCCGTATCGCACTCAGAATCACAGCGTCAATCGCAGGGCCACCACGAAAGCCAGAGACCTGCGAAGTTTTGACAGTTGCCGGGGTAGCAGGTTTTGCAGGTGCCGCAATGGGACGCTGCGTCTGCGCGAGCGCCGCACTGACGCAGAGCAGGAAGAATACAACCAGATTCATAGAAGCTTCTGCGCTATTTGTTCCAGCTTCTTTGCTAATTCCACATCGAGTGCGGTAATTCCGCCGGAGTCGTGGGTAGTCAGGTCCACACGGACCGTGCTGTAGACGTTGAACCACTCAGGATGATGGTCCATCTTCTCGACAACTGTTGCGCTTGCGGCGAGGAATCCAAAGGCGTGTGTAAAGTCCGGGAACTTGTACTCACGATGCAATTTGCCCTCTACAACAGACCAGCCCGGTAAAGCTCGCGCGGCCTCTGTTGCGGCACTATCAGAAAGCTTGTCTTTTGAAATACTCATATTCTTTAGCTCCTGCCGTAAACCGGAATCAGTGCACCGCTGACGTTAGCAGCGGCATGTGACGCCAGGTGATGGATTACCTGTGCGATCGAAGACGGCTCCACCCAGGTAGAACTCTTATCAGCGCCCATCGCTTCCAGATTCGCATTAGTCCGAATCGTTCCGGGCAGTACTGCATTTACGGTAATGCCATGGGGAACCAGCTCCGCTGCGGCGGTTTGGACCAGAGAATGCAGCGCTGCCTTGGAAACACTGTATGCACTGAGTCCGGGCGAAGGATGTAAGCCAGCGCGGGAGCCTACAGCGATCAGCCGGCCTTGTTTAAGCTCGCGCATCAACGGAATAACTGCGTGGAAAGCGTAAACTGCCGACAGGAGATTCAGGTTCAGCATCCTCTGCCAGATCTCCGGTTCCGTTTCCTCGATAGTTCCTCCGCTGGCAAACCCTCCCATCACATGGACCAGAACGTCAACGGATCTGTGAGCCTCGACAATTTCACGAAACGCACGTTCCACCTCTTCCGGTTTCGTCAGGTCAGCCGAAATGTCTGCGTGCTTGCGGGAAACCGTGATCACCGCATCACCGGAAGCGCGAAATGATTCCACGACAGCTGGACCAAGTCCTCCCGTAGCCCCGGTTACTACCACGTTTCGACGTTTTTTATCCATGGTTGGTCTAATGAGTCCGTATGATGGAAAGCATGTCACAACCGCTTCCCAGCCTGCGAATGAACCTTGAGTTCATGCCTTCGCCGGTCGAGGATAGGCCGGGGCTGTTGATCCGTGATTCGTATGGCTACTCCGATGCCGTGCTGATCATACCGCCGCCTCTGGTTAGCTGTCTGGGGTTTTTCGATGGCCAGCAAAGCGACCTGGATCTGAAGGCAATGCTGGTGAGACTGACCGGAGAACTGGACGTCGCTCCGATCGTCGATCAGCTTCGGGACACTCTCAGCGAGGCCGGTTTTCTGAACGACAAAACGTATCTGAACCTGAAGGAGGAGGCTGAGCAAGGATTTCGTCAGTCGGCTCTTCGGGAAGCGTCCCATGCCGGTACGGCGTACCCGGACAGTTTGGACGAACTCAAGGCAACTCTGGCTTCCTACCTGAATCCGGCGGATCCGGAAGTGCCCTCTGCCATGTTGTCCACTGCCGAGTCGCCGATTGCTATTGCTGCGCCTCATGTCAGTCCATTCGGAGGGTGGCAGACCTACGGTGCCGCGTACAGCACGCTTGGCGAGGAACATCGGGACAAGACGTTTGTGATCCTGGGAACTTCGCACTACGGGCAAGCGAACCGGTTCGGACTTACGCGCAAACCTTTCATTACACCACTGGGAACAGCGCGGCCTGATCTGACTTTGATCAATGAACTCGCCAATGAACCCGCCGCTCTGATGGAGGATTACTGCCATGCCATTGAACACTCCATTGAGTTTCAGATTCTCTTCCTCCAGCATCTTTATGGTCCGGAGATTCGTATCGTTCCTTTACTATGTGGCAGCTTCGCTCACAGTATTTTAAAAGGCGGCTTGCCGGAAGATGACGACAGCGTTAACCGGTTTTTCAACCGGCTCGGCAACATCGGTGCCAGAGAAGGGAAGAAAGTCCTCTGGATACTCGGGATCGATATGGCGCATATGGGAGCAAGGTATGGCGACGAAGATCCGGCCGAAGCCAACCGGGGTTACATGGCCACCGTGGAAAGCCGCGACCGGGAGCGCATCGATCGGATGAACGAGGGAGACTCGAGGGGATTCTGGCAACTGGTCCAGCAGAATCAGGACGATCTTAAATGGTGCGGCTCGTCTCCCGTGTACACTTTTTTGAAAGCAGTTCCGGAGGCTCGTGGCACCCTCCGGGCCTATCAGCAATGGAATATCGACGAGAAGAGTGTCGTGTCGTTTGCTGCGCTAACCTTCCGGGCCAACTGAACCCTACTGAACAGAGGCGAGCCAGTATCCCGGTCTGGTAGTCACCTGCACGTTGCCCCGCAGCACTTCGACCCGCAATTTGTGATACCCACCTTCTTCTTTGTTGTTCGGACTGTAGGTCAGCAGGTATTGGTTATGCAACTCGCTGGAGACTTTCTGCACCGATCGGTCCAGATCGTTCTGGCTGATAAATGGGAACTCTTTACCGCCGCTATACTTCGTGAACAGATCGATGGGGTCTTTGATGAACAGGTTTTTCCCGGTGAGGTAAACCTCCTTCAGCAAGGGAGCGAAATCCGCGCCGTACCCCTGGGAGCCCATGTTACGCGCGGCCTCAGTCGGAGTGTTTGAGCCGCCTGCGGGAACGTGACGCGCCCCGGGGGGAATCGGGTCCGGTCTCGGATACGCAGGCTTTGTCGTCAATGCGGTGTAAAGCCGCGAGACATTCAGCGAATACACGATGACGTTGGAAATCTCGAGGTTGCTCAGAGCCTCACGGGCCTTCATGGTGCTGCCACGGTC
>JACMLA010000212.1 GCA_014379815.1 Bryobacteraceae bacterium
CTGCAAAGAAGTTTCCGCTGGTGTGGCTGGATCAGGTCATAGCAGCAAATTTAGGGGAATTGTTTCCGGGAATGACGATCAAGGAGACTCACCCCTTCCATGTAACGCGCGATTCCGATCTCGCTATCCGGGAACTCGAAGCGGAAGATTTGCTGGAGAGCGTGGAGGAGGGAGTTCGGCAAAGAAGGTTCGGCAGCGTCGTGCGGCTGATGGTTACAGATGAGATGCCGGGCAGCATGCTCGAAATCCTAAGTACGAATCTCGAACTGGAACCTCGGGAGATTTTCCGTTCGAGGGGTGTGCTGGGCTGGAGCCGGCTGATGCACATTTATAAACTGGACCGGCCCGATTTGAAGGACAAGCCCTTCGTACCCTGCACGCCTGCCAGCGTCAAGAACGATGAAGACGAGGATATTTTCGCTTCGATCCGCAGACAGAAAAACATCCTTCTGCATCATCCTTTTGACTCGTTCCAACCCGTAGTCGATTTTGTGCGCAGAGCAGCGCATGACCCTGACGTTCTCGCTATCAAGATGACGTTGTACCGGGTTGGAAGAAATTCACCCATCGTGGAAGCTCTGCTGGAAGCGATGGAAAACGGGAAACAGGTTGCAGTCTTAGTTGAATTGAAGGCCCGCTTCGACGAAGAGAGCAACATTGAGTGGGCTCGCGCGCTGGAACGCGAAGGCGTCCACGTTGTGTATGGACTTGTCGGGCTCAAGATCCACTGCAAGACGCTGATGGTGGTACGGCGCGAGGGCGAGATGATCCGCCGATACGTGCATCTGGCTACAGGCAACTACAACGTAGTTACTGCTCACTTGTACACCGATCTTGGTTTGCTTACTTGCGACGAAGACATCGCAGCCGACGCGACAGATCTCTTTAACTATCTGACAGGCTACTCGGCCAAATCAGAATATCGACAGTTGCTGGTCGCTCCAGTGACGCTTCGAAACGAACTGGAGGAGCTGGTCCTTGCCGAGATCGAGAGGCACCGCGACGCCGGCAATGGCAGACTGATCTTCAAAATGAACGCCCTGGTGGACCCTCATATCATTCGCCTGCTGTACCGGGCTTCTCAGGAGGGAGTCCAGGTAGATCTGATTGTCCGGGGGATCTGTTGCCTCAGGCCAGGCATAGCGGGAGTGAGTGACAACATCCGGGTACGCAGTGTGGTGGGTCGCTTCCTGGAACACAGCCGCGTGTACTACTTCGACAACGGAGGAGACGAGAAGATTTACGCGGGTAGTGCGGACCTGATGCCACGAAACATTGATCGGAGGGTTGAAGTGCTGTTTCCCGTCTGCACCTCTGTCCTGCGTGACGAGGTGCGCCGTGTTCTGTTTCTTTACCTCGAGGACAACACGAAGGGTCGCGAAATGCGGAGCGATGGAACGTATGTACAGCAGGCTCCTACCGGGCCCCTGGTGAATGCTCAGGAGATCCTGATGCAGCGCCGGCCTGCTTCGGGAAACTGAGGCGTTTCCGGGCACCCCGATGTTAGACTGAAGAAGCCCCCCGAGCACGTTCCCCGAATGGATTTTCTTCAGGGTTTAAACCCTCAGCAATACGAAGCCGCCGCGCATGTCGATGGTTCCCTCCTGATCCTTGCGGGTGCGGGTAGTGGAAAAACGCGCGTTATTACCCACCGCATAGCTCACCTGATTCACGGTCATCAAGTCCCGGCGTGGGCAGTTCTGGCTGTGACCTTCACCAATAAAGCGTCGGATGAAATGCGAAGCAGGATTGGAGCACTGCTGGCGAAAGCAGGTGTATCGGGTTCGCCCGGGGTGTCCACGTTTCACTCGTTTTGCGTCCGGCTGTTGCGGCGCGAGGGCGACAAACTGGCGGCAATCCGGCCTAACTTCACCCGCAGCTTCAACATCTACGACGACGACGACCAGCTGGCGATCATCAAGCAGTGCTTCCGCGCCCTTGGGCTGGATGAGAAATTCATGCAGTACCGCGCTGCCCTGTCGAGGATCAGCCAGGCTAAGAATCAAAAAGAAACTCCGCAGGATTTCTATAAGAATACAGCGGATCCGAAAATGTCCAAGCTGGCGGTCATCTATGAGAAGTATGAGAACCGCCTGATTGAGTCCAATGCACTGGATTTTGACGATCTGCTGCTGGAGACCGTGCGCCTGCTCCGGCACAACGCCGAGGTTCGCAAGTCCTACAACGAGCGAATCCGGTATCTGATGGTCGATGAGTATCAGGACACCAATCGCAGCCAGTATGAGCTTGTCCGATTGCTGACGCAGCAGCATTCGAACGTGGTCGTAGTTGGTGACGAAGACCAGTCCATTTACGGTTGGCGTGGTGCCGACATTCGCAACATACTCGACTTTGAGCGCGATTACCCGAACGCAAAGGTAATCCGGCTGGAACAGAATTACCGTTCGACGCGGAATATCCTGGAAGCCGCCAGTGCTGTGGTTTCCAACAATAAAGCGCGCAAAGGCAAGTGGCTCTGGACGGACTCCGGCTCGGGTGAACCGATTCAGATGTATGAAGCGCCAGACTCTGAGAACGAAGCGTTGTTTATCGCCGACACGACTGAGAAGTTGCTGGCGAAGCACCCTGCCTATCGGGTCGCTGTGCTCTACCGGACTAACTTTCAGTCGCGGCAGATTGAAGAGGCTCTGAGGCGCTATGGACGGAAGTACATCGTCGTAGGTGGATTCAGCTTCTACCAGCGTGCAGAAATCAAGGACCTGCTGGCGTATTTGAAAGCCGCGGCAAATCCTGTGGATTCGATTAGTTTGCTGCGCGTAATTAACGTTCCCGCACGTGGGATAGGCAAGACTACAGTCGAACAGATCGAGCAGTACGCCCTGACAAACAATCTGAGCGTATGGAGCGGGATCGCGCGCATGCTGCAGGAACGTGCGTTTGGAACGCGTGCCGACTCAGCTCTGGCGTACTTTCAGAGGACGATTGAAGATCTTGGCGCACAGGTGGCGCAGCGGCCTGTGGATCAGATGCTGCGGCTGGTGATCGATCGCACCGGGTATCAGAAGATGCTGGAATCTGACCCCAGCCCGGAGACGGAATCGCGGCTTGGCAACATGCAGGAACTGTTGAATGCGGCTGCCGATGCTGCGGAACGCGGCGAAAGTCTGGCGGACTTTCTGGATCACGCCGCGCTGGTTTCGGATGCGGACCAGGTCGACAACGATGCTCAGGTTTCGCTTTTAACGATCCACAACGCGAAGGGCCTGGAGTTTCCGGTGGTCTTTCTGGCAGGCATGGAAGAGGGTCTGTTCCCGCACATCCGCTCTCTGGACAGTGAAGCCCAGATGGAGGAAGAGCGGCGTCTTTGTTATGTAGGAATGACTCGCGCCGAGAAATACCTGTACATTTCGCATGCCCGCGTTCGCCGGCGTTGGGGCGGAGGACAGCCAGAGCCGAGTATCGCCTCCCGCTTCCTGGCCGAGATCCCGAAAGATCTCGTGGAACTGGTGAACGACCGGGGCCGGGGCACGCACGTCGATTTGCATGCCGAGAGCTCGTTTGTCCGGGATTCGGCTCGCCGCAACTTGTACACTGGTAAGACATACAATTCCGTGGAGAACATATCGCAGTTCTTTGCGGAGCGCGGAATGCCGCCACCCTCCGGGATTAAGCAGGGCCCGGCTCAGGTACGCGAGGAGGCTCCCAAAGTTCCCGCGCCGACGCCACAGCAGGGAATTGTTCCAGGAGTGCAGCGTCCGGCAATCGCTCCGGCTGGCGCAACGGTCCGTATGGCTGGTGTGGGGAAATCGGATGTTGGCGCTGTCAAGAAGAAGGGCATCGGTCCCGGATCGATGGTGACTCATCCCAAGTACGGACGCGGGACGGTGCTGCGGCGCGAGGGCGAAGGCGATGATGCGAAGCTGACAATCAGCTTTCCGGGCTACGGCCTGAAGAAGATTATCGAGAAGTTTGCAGGAATGAAGGAATGAATACTAAACACGTAGCGGACCGGCAGGAACGTAAGGATTTGAAGCGCAAAGCCCGCAAGGCGGCACCTGCTGTGGGGCCTCGTCCGGCGGGTGTAGACCGTGGGTCGAGGAAACGTAAAGTCTCTCTCATGAGCAAGGGCCAGCGTAAGAGGTGAGTCTATTCCGGACTCGCAGCATCGACCAGCTGATAGCGGCTTCTGAACATCCCGACCATCGTCTGTCGAAGACACTGGGTCCGTGGAGTTTGACCGCCCTTGGCATCGGGGCTGTGATTGGTTCGGGAATTTTCATTTTGACCGGAACCGCGGCAGCCGGGGAAACGCTTTCGGTTCCGGGACTGATCCATGCTCCCGTGCTCGACATTCTGCTGCACGGAGGTCATCCCGTGTCGACTGTCGGCCGCCCCGGCGCCGGTCCTGCGATCTCGCTATCGTTCGTCCTGGTGGCGATGGTGTGTGGTCTGGCAGCGTTGTGTTTCGCCGAACTGGCGTCGATGATTCCTGTTGCGGGCAGCACGTACACCTATGCGTATGCGACGCTCGGCGAGATTGTCGCGTGGATCATCGGCTGGGATCTGATCCTCGAGTACGCCGTGTCCAACATGGCGGTTGGCGTAGGGTTCTCCGCGTACTTCAACGACCTTCTGGATGCGCTTTTTGGCGTGCATTTACCCAAATGGCTTTCCGAACCTATGTTTATCGGCGGCGATGTGACAGGGAGTGTTTTTAATCTGCCTGCATTCGCCATAATCCTGCTCGTCACGATTCTGCTGGTCCGTGGTGTGAAGGAAAGTACTGGCGCGAACAACGCGATGGTGGTAATCAAGATTGCCGTCATTCTTCTGTTTGTCGGCACGGTCGCGGGTTCGGTGAAAACATCCAACTGGGTTCCCTTCATGCCGAACGGGTTCGGCGGCGTTATGAGTGGTGCCGCGATCGTTTTCTTCAGCTATATCGGATTCGACTCGGTCTCCACCGCGGCCGAAGAATGCAAAAATCCCCAGCGGGACATGCCGTTCGGGATTTTGATGACGCTGCTGATTTGCACATTGCTTTACGTGAGCGTCGCTCTGGTGCTGACCGGGGTTAAGGACTGGCGTTTACTCAATAGCGCGGCTCCTGTTGCGGACGTGCTTCGCGAACTCGGCCAGGACAACGTGCGGCGCATCGTCAATTTCGGCGCTCTGGTCGGCATGCTTTCGTCCCTGCTGGTCTTCCAGTACGGGCAGGCACGCGTCTGGTTCGCAATGTCCCGCGACCGGCTTTTGCCGGCGGTCTTTTCCCGCGTACATCCTGTGAGTAAGACACCCCACGTCAGCACATGGGTGGCAGGGGTATTTGTCGGGATCCCCGCAGGTATATGGGACGTGGGCACTTTTGCCGATCTTTCCAATATCGGTACTCTGTTTGCTTTCGCTATCGTCTCCACAGGCGTGATCGTTGCCCGCAGGCGGGATCCTGATCGGCCACGCGGGTTTCGAGTGCCACTGGTTCCCTGGATACCTGGGTTGTCGATTATCTGCTGTTTCGCACTGATGCTTAGCCTGCCCTTGAAGACCTGGATTCTCTTTTTTCTCTGGCTGATTCTGGGCTTATTTTTCTACTTTGGCTTCGGCCGGCGCAACGTCTCCACACATCTATAAGTTTTCGTCCCGCAACCGTCCTGTTTTGTTGACCGTCCTAAAGATAGAGCCCGTTTCGGGCGATTTCTTACGTATGTCGGTCACTTATCCAGCCGCTGACGCGGCTCTCCTTCGGGACGTTGAGTACGGTCGTGCTGGGGATGTGAGTCTGCGAATGGACGGCGAGTCTCCTGACGGCACTGGTCCGTTTCCCGCAGTGATCCTCGTACATGGGGGAGGGTGGATGCGAGGCGACCGCACACAAAGCGTCCAGCCGCTGTTCACACCCTTGCTGGAATCCGGATTCGCCTGGTTCTCCATCTCGTACCGTCTGGTGACGGACTTTATGCAGGTTGGGACAGCGGTAGCCGATGTCAAAGCTGCGGTGCAACACCTTCGCAAATTTGCTGCGCGCTACAACGTGGACCCCGACCGCATTGCGGTGATCGGTGAATCTGCCGGAGGGCACCTCGCATCCATGGCCGCTCTGGAAGAGCCAGCGTTGGTAGCCGCGGTCGTTGCGTTCTATGCTCCAACCGATTTATGCGCCCTGGTTCGAAGCTCAGCGAATGTTCCGGAACAAATCCGGGAAGCTTTACGGAACAGCGTTCTGGGACCTTTGCTGGAGTCCCACCTCAGTTCTCTGTCTCCGGTGGATCGGGTGAGCCAGGACGCACCTCCGTTCCTGTTAATCCACGGAACAGCAGATAACGTGGTGCCTTATACCCAATCGGTGGAGATGCAAAAGCGCATGACAGCAGCAGGCACTGCGTGCGAACTGGTGACTGTATCGGGAGGCGGTCATGGCATTCGTCCATGGGAATCGGCCATGTGGAAAAACCAGATGCTGGATTGGCTGCGAAAGCACCTGATTTAATGATGCTATGACTGTACCGCTCTTCGCCGGTGCGATGATTATTACCACAATCGCGACGGCGTTTCTTCTCGGCGCCGACACCACCCCGGCAAAAATGAAACCTCCTGTAGCGGCAATTCGGCCTCATGAAAACACTAAGCATGGACAAACCCGGAAAGATCCCTATTATTGGCTCAGGGAACGGACCAACCCCGAAGTTACTTCCTACTTGAAAGCCGAGAACGAATACCTCGAGCGAGGGATGGCCGAGGCGAAACCGCTGCGCGATACCTTGCTGAATGAGTTCCGGACGCGGATCAAGCAGACTGACGATACCGTGCCGTACCGGCGCGACGGATATCTGTACTATCGCCGCACGCTGGCCGGGAAGAACTATCAGGTAGTGTGCCGGCGTAAGGATGCGGCGGATGCTCCGGAAGAAGTTCTGGTGGATGGCAACAAGGAAGGCGAGGGAAAAAGCTATTTCGGACTTGGAGATGTGCAAGTCAGCCCGGATACGAAACTACTGGCGTGGGGCTCAGATTTCGTCGGACGACGTTTCTACACGTTCCGCTTCCGTGACCTTTCCACCGGGCGTGAACTGCCGGATGTTCTGAAAGACATCTCAACATCGATAGCTTGGGCGAACGATAACAAAACGATCTTCTACACGAAGAAGGATCCTGAGACGCTCCGCTCCTACCAGGTGTGGCGCCACGTACTGGGAACCGATGCAGCCCGCGACGAGAAAGTGTTTGAGGAGCCCGATACGCAATTCGATGTCGGTCTCGATACCACCAAGACACGCAAATTCATCTTCATCGTCTCGAATCAGACACTGACTACCGAGTACTTATACCTCGACGCGGACAAACCGGACGGCGAGTTTCGTGTATTTTTGCCCCGACAGCGAAACCACGAGTACCATGTCGATCACTTTGGCGACTCGTTCTATATCAGAACTAACGACGGTTCCAAAGATTTCCGCCTCATGAAAACTCCAGTAGCGAAGATGGAGCGTGAGAACTGGACTGAAGTGATTCCGCACCGCCCCGGTACATTGCTGGCGCGTGTCGAAATGTTCAAGGATCAAATGGTAGTGATGGAGCGCCGCGCCGGCCTCGTCCACATGGAAGTGCGCCCCTGGTCCGGCACCGGTTCGTATTACATCGACTTCGGCGAGCCAGCCTACTCTGCTTCCCTTGCAGAAAACTACGATCTGGATTCTTCTGTGGTTCGCTACAACTACAGCTCGCTGACCACACCCAAATCGGTCTATGACTTCGAGACAACTTCGAAGAAGAAGACTCTGTTGAAGAGGGATGAGGTACTCGGCGGATTCGACTCCGCTAACTATGTGACTGAGCGGATCTATGCCCCTGCTCAGGATGGCGTCCCGGTTCCTGTGTCACTGGTGTATCGGAAGACGACAAAACGTGATGGCTCGGCCCCATTGTTCCAGTACGCTTATGGATCTTACGGAATATCGAGCGATGCTGCCTTCAATCCATTCGTCGTTAGTCTGCTGGACCGCGGCTTCGTGTACGCGATTGCGCACATTCGGGGTGGTCAGGAGAATGGACGCAGCTGGTACGAGGACGGCAAGCTGCTGAAGAAGAAGAATACATTCCGCGACTTTATCTCCGTAACCCAGCATCTGGTTAAGTCAAAATACGCCAATGCGAAGCAGGTGTATGCGCTTGGCGGCAGCGCTGGCGGTCTTCTGATGGGGGCGGTCATGAATATGCGTCCTGATCTTTACCACGGAATCATCGCGGCCGTTCCCTTTGTTGACGTGGTAACTACGATGCTGGACGACACGATTCCACTTACTACTTTCGAGTATGACGAGTGGGGCAATCCGAACGACCAGACTTACTACGAATACATGATGACTTACTCGCCGTATGATAACGTCGAGAAAAAAGCGTATCCTAATCTGCTGGTCACCACTGGTCTGCACGACTCGCAGGTACAGTACTGGGAGCCGGCAAAGTGGGTCGCAAAACTCCGGGCTATGAAGACTGACAGCAACAGCCTGTATCTGTACACCAACATGGACGCCGGACACGGAGGCGCTTCTGCCCGCTACAAGAGGTACGAAGAGATCGCTCTGCAGTACGCATTCCTGCTAACCCTTGCAGGCCGGGCGTAGCCAGCTACAGCTAGGTCGCGAAGCAGTGGACTATCGTTTCCAGATGGTACGTCTGTGGAAAAAGATCGACCAGTGTCATTGCTTCGATCTGATATCCACTCTCGAGTAGTCCCTGAAGGTCCCGTGCCAGTGTCGCGGGATCGCAGGCAAGAATCGTCAGCCGTTTTGGACGCAGGCGAATCAGTTCGCGCACCGCGTTCTTGCCGAGGCCGTCTCTGGGCGGGTCCGCCAGAACGAAATCCGGGGTGGTGTCCAGACCAGTCAGATACTCAGACGTTTCGGCCTTTATCGCTTCAATCGATACACCAGCCCGCTCGGAGTTAAATCTCAGGTCTGCGACGCCGCTGGCAGAACCTTCTACCGCGGTAACCTGGCCGAAGCGCCTGGCCAGGGGTAACGAGAACAAGCCAACTCCGGCGTAAAGATCCAATGCCTGTTGCCCCTCTGTAGCGCGGGAGAGGGCCGCATCCACGAGGGCGTCCACGAGAAACCGGTTGACCTGGAAGAAGGAACGCGGTCCCACCCGAAACCGTTCTGAAGCGGCAAGACAGTCGATTGCGCCTGAGGCATAACCGGGAAGGTGTTCGGCGCACCAGTCGAAGAAATGACGGGCGAGGGGTTTGCCGGTCTCCAGAACATTCAACTGAACTTCTGTTTCGTTGGTAAACAGCTCGATGATGCTGATGAACTCAGGCCACCGTCGCTCCATCACGAGTTCGTTTAGAACACCGATCGCTTCGTTTATCCGTGGCGACGATATTGGGCACTTGTCAACGGGACAGAGCGAGTGTGAGCCCATCCGGAGATAGCCGATCTGCCCATCCTCAACGTGCAACTGAATTCGATTCCGATAGCCCCAGGGATCAGCGGAAATCACGTTTATGTCAGCTGGCGCTTCGAAGCGCCCGACGCGTCGAAGGACCTCGCGCAGAATGTCTACCTTCTGCGCCAGCTGATATTCATAGGGCGCATGCTGGTAATGGCAACCGCCACAGATTCCGAAATACGGGCAGGGCGCGGCGACGCGTAGTGGCGCGGGTTTATCGATGTGAATCGCACGGGCGTGAAGCTTATCCACTGGCTCAGCCGTGATTTCTTCTCCTGGCAGGACGAGTGGCGTCAGGACCACGCGTCCGTCCAGCCGGGATAGTCCGTGGCCTCCATAAACAAGCTTTTCTACGGTGAGTTGCAGTTGGTCAGGCACGATAGGATGGTGTTTTCATGAGACCACGAGTCTTCTCTGGTATCCAGCCCACCGGAAACCTCCACATCGGCAACTATCTCGGAGCGCTTCGGAACTGGGTGAAGATCCAGTACGACTATGAAAGCATTTTCTGCATAGTCGATCTCCATGCGGTTACGCTCTACCAGAATCCGGCGGAATTGCAGGCCAAGATCCGGGAGACTGCGGGTATCTTCCTGGCGGCAGGCATCGATCCAAAACATTCTGCGATGATCGTGCAGTCCGCAGTCTCGGGGCACGCGGAACTCGCGTGGATGCTGACATGTGTCACTCCCATCGGGTGGCTGTATCGGATGACGCAGTTCAAAGCGAAATCCGAGGCTCAGGATACGGTGGGTGATGGCCTGCTGCAGTATCCCGTTCTCATGGCGGCTGACATTCTGCTGTATCAGGCGGGACTGGTTCCCGTGGGAGACGATCAGGCTCAGCATCTGGAGCTTGCGCGCGATATCGCCCAGCGTTTCAACTCGCTCTACAACGACACATTTGTGATGCCGGAAACAAGGTTACCGGCGGTCGGCGCACGCGTTATGGGGCTCGACGAACCGGATAAAAAGATGAGCAAGTCGGCTCCGGGCTCGAATCACGCGATTGCTCTTCTGGATGACCCCGCGCTGATTCGCAAAAAGTTTTCGAAGGCCACCACCGACTCC
>JACMLA010000021.1 GCA_014379815.1 Bryobacteraceae bacterium
CTTTCCCGTTCCGTATCCGGTTTGCTTCACGCACCGTTGATTCGCATTCACCCCGGCACGCAGATGACCGAAGGCGTACTGGCCGAATCGTGGACGCTAAGCGCTGACGGCCGTGAAATGGATGTGCGGCTGCGGCCGCACCTCAGGTTCTCCGATGGCAAACCTTTAACCGCGGACGACGTCCTGTTCACCTTTGCTGTTCACCTGGATGCCCGTGTTGCCTCGCCGCAGCGAGAGGCTTTACGTGTTGGTGGTCAACCGATTCGGGTATCCCGGACAGGCGAACGTGGGCTGCGATTTCAGCTCGTCAGGGCTTACGCACCAGGGGAGCGTCTCCTCGCCGGGATCGCCATTCTTCCGCGACACCTGCTGGCGAAAGCGCACGAAGAGGGCAGGCTTTCCCAGATGTGGACTATCGGATCGCCGGCAGCAGAGATTGCAGGGGCTGGACCGTTTCGACTGAGGTCGATGGAGCCTGGCCGGCGAATCATCTTGGAGCGCAACCCGCACTACTTCAAGAAAGCTCGCACCGGGGCTGCGCTTCCATGGCTTGACGAAATGGAGTTTGTCTTTGCGCCCGGCGAGGACGCCCAGGTGGCGCGACTGCTCTCCGGCGAAGCTGACCTGATCGCCGGCTTTGGGGGCTCAAGCTACCGGGCGATTGAAGCTTCGGGTGCGGCCAGAGGCGTGAGAGCCGCGGACGCTGGCCCTGGCCTTGATTACACGCTTCTGCTGTTTAACCTGAACTCTGGCGGACCGGAGCGTGCCTCCCGGGCCTGGTTTGAACTGGATGCGTTTCGCCGCGCAGTCTCGATGGCTGTCGACCGTGCCGCAATCGCACGTCTGGTCTACCGGGGCCGCGCGTCTGCCATCTGGGGACCAATTACACCTGCCCGTCGCATGTGGTTTGACGCGGCTGGGGGGCAGCCGCCGCAATCTGCTTCCGGAGCGCTTGAACTACTGCGCTCCGCCGGATTCCGACAAGATCAGGCAGGAAGTTTGCTGGATTCCTCCGGCAAGCCGGTTCGCTTCACGATTCTGGCAAACTCCGGAAACCCCGCATATACCCAAACGGGCATCATCCTGGAACAAGACCTGAAGAAGATCGGAATCGACGCCCGCCTTGTGCCGATGGAATTCCGAAGCCTCGTCGAGCAGGTGGTAACCAAACGTGACTACGACGCGGCAATCATGGCGCTGCGCCCCGGCGACGCTGACCCGGTTGCTGACATGAACGTGTTCGTTTCCGAGGGGAAAACTCGTCTGTGGAACCTTGGTGGGAAGTCGGAACGTCCCTGGGAAGTCGAACTGGACCGCCTCATGAAGGAGCAACTCACAGCCCGGGATCCTGCGAAGCGCCGGGAGCTTTTCCACCGTGTGCAGCAAGTGTTTGCACAGCAGATGCCGATGGTTTGCCTGGTAAGCCCGAATCTCCTGTACGCAGCTCGC
Organism: Bryobacteraceae bacterium; assembly: GCA_014379815.1. The sequence goes on from JACMLA010000021.1 coordinate 1,450, forward strand.
GAGAATATCCACAACCTGCAGCCAGGGGCTGTCGGCGACGCTGTGCTGTGGAACGCCGACGAGTTGTTTCTTGCCCCCGGCATCCGACGCCGATGAGCGAGGCCAGCCCTTCGCCTTCCTGGGAGGATGCCGCACTGGTGCAGGCCTGCCTCGATGGCGATCAGCGCGCATGGGAGGCGCTGCTGGAAAAGTACAAACGTCTCATATACTCCGTGCTGGTCCGCTATCGCCTGCCGGAACAGGATGCAGCCGATGTCTTCCAAGCGGTCTGTGTAGATCTTTGGAAGGAGCTTGCGAGTCTGCGTGAGGTCGGGGCGCTGCGTGGATGGCTGGCGCGGGTAGCCGCCAACAGATGCTTTCACTGGAAGCAGCGGCAGACACGTCACTCCCACGAAAGCGTGAGTGAATCCGACATTCAGGACGCCGATGGGTTGCCGGAATGGCTTGCGGCTCTGGAGCGGGATCAACTGGTTCGCGAGGCGACGGCACGCCTCGGTCAGCGCTGCCGCGACCTGGTCAGGATGCTGTTCTACGAGGACCCGCCTCGACCGTATGAGTCGATCGCGGCACAACTCGGTCTTGCTACAGGTTCCATCGGCTTCATTCGTGGACGCTGTCTGAAGAAGCTTGCTGCGGAGCTGGAGGCTTCCGGATTGTGACTGCCGTGCAGTTCGGAACCCGGGTTCGCAATCGAGCCGCGGCCACCGTCCTCCAGGATAGTGGGGAAGTTTCTGTCAGCGCGGAATTGGCTTACCAATTCTGTGACCAGGCTCGACAGGCAATGCGTAACGATGTCCGCCTCGCGCTAGGGTTTGCGGACGCAGCGTGCGCCACAGCTCGACATGTCTCCGACCGCCGCGCGATTGCGGAAGCTCTTCGCATGCGGGGCCACGTCAGCTACCTGTCCGGTGCCTGCAAGGCGGCCGTTGCGGACTACAGCAGAGCGGTGGCGATCCTCGGGGATCTTGGCGCGCACGTCGATGTGGGACGGACCCTGAGCAGCGCATTGCAGAGCGTGATCTACCTTGGGGACTACGAGAAAGCTCTGGAATGGGCAGCGCGGGCCCGGCAAATCTTTCAGGCAGACGGCGATCTGCTCAGGCTGGCTCGCCTCGACAGCAACGAAGCGAACATATTTCACAGGCAGGACCGTTTTGACGACGCCAAATTCCTGTATGAGCGGGCGGCGGAACAGCTTCGCCGGCTCGGCGACCTCGATTCGGCAGGAATTGCACTTCGCAATCTTGCAGTCTGCCACTCGGACATGTACTCGTTCGATGCTGCGTTGAGGTGCTACGGCGAGGCCGAGAGTTTGTACAATCAGCGCGGTCTCGCCCGGCTGGCAGCTGAGATTCGAGACAATATCGCACACCTTCACTACCTCCGCGGCGACTATCTGGAAGCCCTGCATGCCTGTCGAGAATCGGCCGCCGGGGAGCGGGACAACACGTATCAACTGGCGGTAACCCGCCTGGATCACAGCAGCCTTTTGCTTGAGCTCAATCAATTCAGTGAGGCGGCGCGTCTTGCCTCCGACGCAGCGGGCCGTTTTGCCCGGCTGGGTATTCGCTACGAACGGGGTCAGGCACTGGTAAATTTAGCTGTCGCATCGTATAGAACTGGGGATGCGAAGCGGGCTTTGCAGTACCTGCGCGAGGCAGCGACGCGGTTCCGGCAGGAGAGGAACAGTACCTGGCTGGCCACAATCGACTACTACAAGGCTGCCTTTCTTCTCGGACTGGGCCGAACAGACGAGGCGAGAACGCTGCTGGCCGATACGGTGAACCGCACAGCGGCCGGGCCACTTACAGGGAAGCAGGTTTCGGCACTGCTTCTGCTTTCGAGGATCGAATTAGAGGCGGGACGCCTCGGCGAGGCTAGCGCCTGCCTCGATCGAATCCAGCATCAAAGGCTGGCGTTCAACACCCTGCCGGTGCGCTACCAGCTCGCTGTGCAGTCAGGCAATCTCCTTCGTGCCCAGGTTGACGCTGGCGCAGCGTGGATCCAGTATCGGGAAGCAGCCAATATCCTCGGCATCATGCGCGGCCAGTTCGGGAGTGACGGACTGCGGATCTCCTTTCTGGCCGACAAACGGGATTGCCATGAACGCCTCGCTGAGATGGCTCTTGGCGGAGCGGTCCCGTGTCACGCCGAAGAAGCGCTGCAGATTGTGGAACAGGCAAAGTCGCAGAGTCTCGCCGAGGCAATGCTCCAAGGACCCGATAGCCAGGACAGCGCAGTGGCATCGAAAGCCCGAGTCATTCGTCAGGAGCTCTCATGGTGTTACCGCGAGTTCGACCGCATAGAGGACAGCCCGCGGCCATCGAATCCTTCTTCCCCGGAGAGACTGCGTTCGCGCATCGCGGCTTTGGAGGAGCGACTTTCCGCGGAGTGGTCCACCGGCGGTATTGCGCCGAGCCCCGAAACCTCATCCGCCAGACTGGACTTGTCTGCCTCGCTGGATGCGGATGAATCCCTCATCGAGTACTTCGCAACAGGCGGACAGTTGTACGCCTTCGTGGCCCGCAGGGGAGCGTTACAAGTGGTATCTCTGGGTTCAATGGAAGCGGTGGAGCAATCTCTCCGAATGCTTCGATTCCAGATGGCTCGCGGGGTCAGCACAGGGGCTAAGGCAGTCGCGCCGGCCTGGCTAGCAGCCACCCAGGCGCATCTGCGGCGGCTCGGCGAGTTGCTGATTGCTCCGCTGCAGCAACACCTGACGGCGGGTCACTGGGTTATTGTGCCCCACGGCGTTTTGCATCGACTTCCGTTCCATGCGCTGTACGACGACGGCGGATACCTGATCTCACAACGTACAATTTCATGTGCCCCGAGCGCTACTGTGTGGCAGCTCTGCCAGTCACGAGCAGCCGGCAGGGGATCAGAGCCTGTGGTATTCGGGCTCCCCGATGCGCGCGCTCCGCAGATCGCCGAAGAACTGGAGCACTTGCGACAATGCCTGCCCTGTGCCCGCGTCTTCACCGGACCGGACGCGACGTTGGGTCGCTTTCGCGAACTGGCGCCACAAAGTGGGCTGGTCCACCTCGCAACGCACGGCGTATTCCGACAAGACAATCCTCTGTTCTCCTCTGTGAGGCTGAGCGATGGCCGGCTGTGTCTGTATGACCTGTATAACCTGCAGCTTCAGGCAGACCTCGTGACGTTGAGCGGTTGCGCCACCGGAGTGCAGGAAACATGGGGTGCCGACGAGGTGATGGGGCTCACGCGCGGACTTCTGATCGCAGGGGCGCGCGCGGCACTGGTCTCGCTCTGGGAAGTGAACGACGCAAGCACGGCTCGGTTTATGAGGAGTTTCTACCGGGGCTTGTGCGCCGGTGCCACTATCGCGGCATCCTGTCGCGCTGCCATGCTGGAAATGATCGAACTGACACCGCATCCGTACTACTGGGCGCCGTTTGTCCTTACAGGAAAAGTGAGAATCTCACTGAAGGATCTATTTTTGGATTCCGGGACTCACCCTGTTGAGTGGGGAATAGCGTGAAGCATTATTCACTGGAAAACTGGGTCGATTATTTACGCGGTGTCTCTGATCCGGCTCGGGAGCCGATGATGAAGGAGCACCTCGCTTCCGGCTGCACGCAATGCAGGCGGCATCTGGAACTACTTCAAGCAGTCAGCCAGAGCGCTTGCGAGATTGCCGTTCCGGACGCATGGCTGCAGCGGGCAAGCAGCATCTTCCCCCGAGTCTCCCCGCCGGCCGCTAAATCACCGATCACCAGACTAGTAGCAGCACTCACGTTCGACAGTTTTGCAATGCCAGTTCAGGCTGGAGTCCGGACCGCACAGTCGGAAGTTCACCGGCTCACCTTCACGTCCGAAGACGTGACCCTCGAACTCATGGGCGAAGCAGGTCCTGACGTCAATACCATGGCGGTGACGGGGCAGATTTCGTCTCTCAGCGGAAGCCAGCCGTCCTCCCCTTACCGGATCCGGCTGCTGCAGCGGAAGACAGTTTTGCAGCAGATCACGGCGAATGTTTTCGGCGAGTTTCAGGTCAACCTGCCGATTCAGACCGGCCTAAGCATGGCGGTGGTGGATGAGACCACAGGTCGCGAGACCGCAGTTCCCCTCGACCTTTTTGTGACTCATCTGACCAGGTCCGGCAATAGTAAGTCCCACGACTGAAAATCAGCATAGGAGATTCTTGTGAAATTTTTATTCCAGGCTCTGGTTCTTCTGCTGGTGAGCAACGGTGCCGCGCTGGCAGCCGACCTGCTCATCGTCCGTGCGCCGTCTTCTTACATGCAGGAGCTTTCGGCGAAATTCAGGTTTAATATACAAAAGCGAATTCTCGGACAGGACATCTATCTGGTCCAAAGTCCTGCTGGCATCACTGGTGCTCAGTTGATGCGCGATCTGGAAAACTACGACTACGGTAAGGATCCGGACACCGATGATGATGACGACGACGATGTGCGGGCAGAAGACAACTTTTCTGTCACGCTCGCCGAAACAGGTGACGGCCTTCCCCGGCTGGTGACAAACACAACGCCTGTCGTCAATGCCATCACGAACCGTACATTTGTTTCGTTCCACGGAAAGCAGGCATGGACCGGGTATGTGAATCAACCGTCGGCAAGTCGGATTCGCATCTCCGAAACACATCGCCGGTATGGGACGGCCGGTGCCATCGTTGCCATCATTGACACTGGCATCGACCCCAACCATCCCCTTCTGGCGGATTCCATCGTGTCGGGTTACGACTTCATACGCGACCTGCCGGGCGTACCTTCCGAGTTGGATGACCTCGACCCGCTCACGCGAGAACTCCTGAATCCGTACACCACCGCAATACTCGACGTGCTTTCGGAAGTCAATCCGTACACAACTGCGATCCTCGATCAGTTCACGGCCAGGCGCCTGGACGCGGCACGGCTTCCGCCGCAGTTCGGTCACGGCACCATGGTTGCCGGCATAATCCGGCTGGTTGCGCCGAGTGCACGCATTATGCCTCTCAAGCCCTTCGGCGGGGATGGACGAGCTCGTCTGTTTCATTTGCTGCAGGCCATGTACTTTGCGGTGGATCACGGAGCGAGCGTGGTCAACATGAGCCTGAGTCTGGCAGCCCCCTCCGAAGAGTTGGAGCGTGCAGTGGAGTATGCCGCGTCGAAGGGCGTTGTACTGGTTGCCTCCGTCGGCAACAGTGGGCGGGAAACCATGTCATGGCCGGCGGGCTACCAACAGGTCATCGGAGTGGCAGCAACCAGTATGCAGGACACTCCAGCCGTCTTTACGAATTTTGGCGATAACGTGACAACAATCGGCGCACCCGGTGAGGCCGTCATCACGTTGTATCCCGGCGGCCGCTACGCCGCGGGATGGGGCACGTCCTTCAGTGCACCGATGGTGTCAGGCGCTGTCTCCATTATGAAGCGCCTAAAACCCTCAATAAACTGGGAAAAGGCCGAAGCCGCCGTCAAAGAGGCCGCGCCGGCAACGGGAGGCATGGGCAACGGCCGACTGGACATGTTTCGCGCCGTAAGAAAGTCGACGGAATTTTAGCAGATCCTCTATCAGAGTTCCGGCTGCCACACCCTTTTTTCACGAACGTTTCGCTAGTGAGAAAAGGAGAAGACAAAATGAATTGCAGAGGAAATGCGATACTCGCTACCCTCCTGTTCGTGGCAGCCGGTACCGAGTCTTTCGCACAAACCGTCACCTGGACTGCGGGGAGAACGCTACGCATTGATTTCGTAATGCCGGCAGCCGCATGGCCGCTGGCTCCAAACACTCTGGCGACCTACGGCGGTTATGCAACCATCGTCCAGCCCCACACCAGAATGACTGGCGTCCTGTATAACGGCGCAACCGTCATGGGAGTGTCCCAATCCGTGTACAGCAATGTGAGGCCGGGGCTGTACTCCTTCTATCCCCTTGGACCTTCCTTCAAGTCGCCGGGCAGTCCGTACAATTTCCCGAGAGACGGTGAACCCGCCGTTGTGGACTTCACTCCCATCTGGAACAAGACCATCCAGGGACGCCTCGAATACACCATCGATACAGGTAATATTCAGATCAATCTCGGGTCAGTAGCGCTGGCGCTTTCGGAAAGCGCCGGACCGAACTACGGACAGTCAATCTATCCCAGCCCTCAGATCCTGTCCGTGAAGATGCTGCCGGAGGTGCCCACCGATCCACCACCTCCGCCACCGGTGGTTCCCGGACCGCCAATGATGAGCGGTGACGATGACATCTTTATGACGCCGTCTGTTCTCAAGTCCTGGTGTGAATCGACGAAAGGCACAGCCATCCTGGTCCGGACCAACTTAACCGTAAAGGGATCGTCAACTACGCCTGTGCAAATCGCATCCGGTTGTAAATCGCATCCGGTTGTACCCTCGACCTTGCGGCCGGAGTTACCGTGCTCTTCGATTCCGCTGCTGTGAACTTCTCCGGACCGGTCAACATCCAGAGTCGTGCACGGGGCGCATTCAAACTGCTGAAGAGTCTGGTGTCTGCACCCGTGTGCACGGTCGACTTGCGCGGGGCCGGGAGTGAGATTTTGTTCGCAGAGTCTACTCTGCGCGCCACAGCGGGACCGCTCGCAGTGGCCTTGGGAGACGAGGCGAAGTTTGAGATTGGCAAGGTCTTCAGTGGACAGACGGATGCTCTCTCGGCCACTGACAAGCTGACGGTAGCAGCAGGGCGCAAGTTTGTGGCCGGACTATTGGGAGTAAATGTCCGGGGCAATGCAGGAATCCACTTCAATTTGACGGGCGATGAAGTCAGCCTGAAGAGCCTAGACGGAAACACATTCTCCGCTGCTCAGGGCTCTATTCAGATCAATGGCTCCGGCTCTAAAAGTCTGCTGGAGATTGCCGATACGCAGTTGCTGTTTGGTCAGTCCTTCGGCATCACGTTGTCGGGCAACGAAAACACTATAAAGCTCAACAAGAGCACAATCGGGCCGTCCTCCGGAACTGCGTCAGCAGGAATCACGATCAGTGCCGGAACAATTGATGATAACGGCAAGGTTGAAGCGTCCGAGGTGACGTTGCGTCGGGCCCGCTTCGCCACAATCGGGGCCTCCCGCTCACACGGTTCCGGCCTTCTCAAGTGGGAAAAAGGAACGGCCAGCATCGCAGGCAATCTCTCGTTCGAAGGCAGCGGTTTTACTGAAGTAAAGGACAGCAGCATCACGTCTCCCGGTACCATTCGCATCGCGAACACCACTGGCGGATCATGTAGTGGCGCGTCGAACAGCCTCTCCGCTCCAGTCCTCCAAATTTGTCCGCCCTTCTGAACCCTGTGATACGGCCTGCTCTTAGTGGAGGGCAGGCCTTGACTTTTGCCCTTTAGCCGTTACGTTCGCAGGTTCAACTATTTCCCAGTTCGTGGATCAACCCTTTACCAGTGATGTTAGTGCCTGCCTATCTGGGCTGACATCGGAATAGTAACTTCAAAGGAGATTTACTTACCATGATTGGTAAAAGCAATAAGACCAGAATTGCGATCTGCAGGGTTGCGGGATTGATGATCACAGGGGTGTTGTCTGTGGCAGGTGAAGAAACACGCTGCACCGGAACAATCACAGGATCGCACGATAACGTTGTGGTTCCGCAAGGCGCGGTGTGCGTGCTCAACAATGCTGACCTCAACGGATCCGTGTATGTCTACCGTGGCGGCGGCATCACAATTTCCGGGCTTACGTACATCAATGGCAATGTCATCAGCGAGGATGGCGGCGCTTACGTGCGAATCACCGGACGCAGCGTTACAGTAGGCGGCAACGTTCAAATCAAATACAACTACCAGACCAGCAGCTTACACCCCGGGACATCGATTCAGGGCAGTCTGCAGTATGTCGAGAACACCGGATATTTGTCCGTGTCAGGTGTCTTCATCGGCAGCGACCTGCAACTGTTCAAGAACACAGGTGGCGCCTCACTTACTCGAAATACCATCCGGCAGAACATGCAGTGCAA
>JACMLA010000213.1 GCA_014379815.1 Bryobacteraceae bacterium
ATCCGAAGATTCCAGCGACGGCCCGGCCTGGAAGACTCTGCCACTGCCTTGCATCCTACCGCAGGCTGTTACGTTTCTACCCCGGTTCCCGCGACTTCCTGCTCAAGAATCGACATTAGTACGAGAGAGCGGTAACGCTGACCATCCCATGTGGACTCGCGGGTAACACCCTCTTCTACGAACCCTAGCGCCCGGTAGGTTCGGCGGGCCCTTTCATTCTCGACATAGACATCGAGCCAAACGCGGTGCGCGCGATGCTCGTGGAACGCGAGTTTTACGACAAGTCTGAGAGCCTCGCGCCCGGTACCGCGACCGGGGACCTGCACGGCGACGCGTTTGACCAGTATGCTGCGATCCCTGCTGTGGAGTCCAGTCAGGATTACGAAACCCTCGGGCTTACCTTCGCTTTCGATGATGTAGTAGGCATTCTCCGGGTTCGCCATTCGGGCCAGATGCACGTCATGGGAATCGAAGCCGATGAAGCCTAGCTGAAAGTAATGCTGCTCGACGATTTCAAGAAACGGCAGATCCGCTGCCTGGGCTAGTCTGATTTGCACCATTTCTAAGGTTATCGGTCGCGCGAGCCCGGGCGGCGAGACACCAGCTAATTACAGGTGAGACCGCCAGATTGTCTGAAGCCTGTTCCAGGCCGACCAGACCTGCCACCAGATCGAGAGGGTATTCAACCTGTTCGGGAGAGAAGGCCAAACGCAGGTTAACGGGAACACTACAGACGCCAGTCGGAATTGCGTCTGGTGAGAACATCCGGGACGTTTTCGGATTCAGTATTTGGTTCTGTCTTCGGTTCGGAGCATCACCGAGGTAAGGAAACAAGTCCACTAACCATCCATTGGCCAGGGGTGGGCAGGCGATTCCAAAGGTGTAGATTCCTTTCCAGAAGTCCCGATTCGGTTGGCCCATCGCGGCAGTTACAAACTCGTCGAGGATGGGTCGAAGACGGACCATCCACCAGGCAAGGTCGAACGTCTCCAGTACTTCAATGCGTTCCCGGATGCGGTGCCAGTCCGCGACGGTTCCGGTAAGAGAGATGCTGGGAATCCCACAAATGAAATCCATACTGTACTCGAAGTAACGAGAGTACGTGTCCATCAGAACTATCTCGCTCGCTGTTCGAATCTCAGGGGTACTTGTAGAGAAATCACAGACTAGCGTGTCGTGTATGGCCGGGTCGGTGGCGTCTCGAATCTGAGAAGAAAATCCGGCGACCGCTTGCTGAAGGGCATCCGGAGTGACTTCCCCGAGTTGCTCCACCAGTTCCAGGATGCCTTCGTGTCTGACCAGTCGTTTGCGAAAAATCTCCGGATTTTCGGTAATGTGATGAGCAAAACCTTGGGCGATGGTTAGCCAAATTACATCGGGAGATAAGGTTAACGGGTAGTGCTGCCCGAACGCGGTCTGCACGGCACCGAACAACGAGTTATTCGCAAACGACCGAACTAATCGCCTCTGGGAAGTGAAACCCGGGAAGATCTCGCGACCGAGTTTCTGACTGACAGCGGGAACGAACGGTTCAGTCGGTAAACTTTTGGTCGATGGCCGCACATCGTCTACTTTGAAGTTGCAGAGTGGCGCTTCCGGAGTCCTACCCAAACGCAGTAACTTCCTCAATAGCATTTGTGCCTCTCCAATCGGGAATAGCATCTTGCAATAAAGCCAAGCATACTCCTGCCAGGGCTCTTCCTCAGCGCCCAAGATTGCGATCGCATTCGAGGATCCAGGCCTGCGCCTTCGCGAGGCGACGCCTGGTCTCTTCTGTCTCAGGTTTCCAGCTGAGCCAGCGAACCATGGTCTTCTGAAACAGAAATCGGGCGTCACCATAGTGTTTGTTGCGCAGTAACATTCGCCCATACAGGTCCTCGTGGTCCGACACTGCTTCAGCGGCTGCCACCGCGGGATACGGAACCGACAATAAGAGACTGACAAGAGGCTGATTTCCCTGAAGAAGGTCTGAAGCGGCCTCCCATTTTCTCGCTTTGACTAGTGTTTCCGCTGATTCGCAGCGAGTCGTTAGCTCCTGAATCGCATCCTTATACTCAGGGGTGGCCGTTGGGTCAGTCTTTAGAGGAACTTCAGGATCCGGAGCCGTGCCACAGCAAGCGACCGCCAGTACACAGGCGGTCAGGTAAGTAGCTCGAAACATCCTGAAACCAGCGTAACGTTAGCCTGCGTCGCAAATGAGGAGCCTGCGTCGCAAATGAGGGTAGGCGGCATTCCCCTCACAAGAGTGCGACACGATACAGGCCCGGCTGAGTCAGATATGCAGATCCCAAAGAGTGGAGACAGCAGGAAGGTTTCTATGCAGTTTTTATCGAATAGCGAAGTTGGCAAAACTACGGCAGTGCCGTCCGGCGCGGAAGCTATGTTTCTCCTGGTTCGGGGCCCGCGGCTGCCGGATGAGGTTGAGTTCGAGGGTTTGCTGACAGCCGACGACCACAAGGCGCTTACTCTGGACCACATCGAAAGAACATCCACGTTCATCTGGCGTCTCGAAATTCGCAAACGCGCATAGTCGTTCACGGCAGTGTATACAACGGCTCCGCCTTAAGCTACTTCTGCTTGTCTGTCTGCAGCTGGGCGATCTCGCGTCGAAAGCTGGCAGCTTTGTCTGGCTGATGGAGGGCATCGTAGACTGCCGCTAAGTCGGTTCGCGCTGTCTTCAGCCAGCTTACAGATGGGTTCACCTGCTTGTTCAGGATTTGGTAGCCACCGAATACCTCGCTCTCGGCCTCGCTATTTCGCTTCTGCCGGAGCAGCGCGCGGCCAAGCTTGATCCTTGCAATCGCGGTGTTCAAGTGATCGGGGCCAAGAGTTCGGCTATAGATAGCAATTGCCTCGCGGAACAATGGTTCCGCATGCAAGGTATCGTTCTCCGCCAGATGGGCGCTTCCCAGGTTTGAGATCGCGGTGCCAATCAGATAGTGGCCACCCGGATAGACCGCGCGGTAGATCTGAGCCATCCGCCGGAACGCTGCCTTAGCCACATCGAGTTGTCCGCGCATAACCGCCACATTCCCCAGTTCATTGACGGCTGATGCCACGCGCGGGTGCATGCCGCCAAAGACGCTCTCCTGGATGCCTACCGCACGATCCAGTAACCCGGTTGCCTCCTCAAATTGCTTCTGGTAGACCAAAGCCCTTGCCAGCAATGTGAGATTGGAGGCGGTCCGGTAGTGGCGCTCGCCGTAGAAGGACTCGGTGATCCGGAGCGCCTCGCGATGGAACTTTGCCGCTTCTGCATAGTTGCCGGATTCGTGCTGGATGGCACCCAGGTTGACCAGAGCTTCCGCTACTTTTGGATGCCGCTCGCCGTAGACTGCCTGGTTGATTGCAAGTACTCGCTGATTGAGAGCCTCGGACTCCTTGTACTTTCCGGCATAGAAATAGACGTTGGCTAGTTCATACAGGCTTGCCCCGAGATCCGCTTGTGAGGCATTCGGCGCAGATCGCAAGCGCACGGCTTCCTGAAGCACGGGAATGGCTTTGCTGTACTCGCCTTTTTCCGCAAGCACGCGTCCCAGTGCGTCGGTGGCGGCTGCGAGTGAGGGATGGCCCGCCGGAAGGCTTTGCTGAATTTTCTGAAGGCCCTCCCTGACCAGACGTTCGGCCTCGGGTAGTTTCGCCTGGTCGACTCGAAGCAGGCCGAGGGCTATGAGAGCTCCGGCGACATCAGCTGACTTTGAATCAGGTGAAGAGCTGAGACCAGCTGCAACGGTGTCACCACCTAAAGATCGGCGCCTTTCTAATGCCGAGCTCAGGAGGGCGTCTGCCTGATCGAGGCTTCCAAGTTTCTGGTAGACTTCGCCAAGTGTTTGATAGAGCTCGGCCTGCACGGCAGGATCCTGATCCAGCGTTCGCGCTTCCTGCACACCTCGTTCGATCAGGGTAGTGACGCGCAGATCGGTCGCTGGTCCGGCTTCTTTGTCCCCTCCTTCAAACAGGTTCAGCATGAAGCCCTGGATACGTTGCGTGCGGGATGCTTCCGCCAGAGCTGCGTTGCGCTCGGCGGCAAGCCGGATAGTGAAGTAGGCCAGCATTCCCGCGACAGTCACGAAAGCCGCGGTAGCCGCGACGACTGCTCG
>JACMLA010000214.1 GCA_014379815.1 Bryobacteraceae bacterium
CGCAGCTGGCAGGAGTCGCAGCCACCGCAGGGCCTGCCCTCCGAAGTTGGATCGTAACAACTGCTGGTAAGACCGTAGTCTACTCCCAGACGCATCCCTGTGACGATGATTTCTGCTTTCGTCATAGCGATCAGCGGTGCGTGAATCTTAAGCGCATGGCTGCCTTCCACTCCCGCCTTTGTGGCCAGGTTTGCCAATCGCTCGTATGCGTCGATGAACTCCGGGCGGCAGTCCGGGTAACCGCTGTAGTCAAGCGCGTTCACTCCAATGAAGATGTCGCGTGAGGCAAGTACTTCCGCCCAGGCGAGGGCGAAAGAGAGGAAAATTGTGTTACGTGCAGGCACGTAAGTGATGGGGATACCGGCCTTCATTTCCCCCGTGGCGCGACCCTTAGGCACCTCGAGGTCGCTTGTGAGGGCGGATCCGCCAAACTCGCGCAGGTCGAACTGAATGGTCCGATGTTCGGCGGCCCCGAGGTCTGCGGCCACACGTCTGGCGGCCAGCAGTTCGAACCGATGCCGTTGGCCGTAGTCGAAAGAAAGGGCATTCGTCTCGAAACCGCGGTCTCGCGCGATCGCGAGTACGGTTGCCGAATCCAGACCTCCGCTAAGAAGCACCACAGCCTTTCGGGCCATGTAATCAGGATACTTGTGCGTCGAGAAAGCTCCGCAGATCCGCTTCGCTGATGCCTGGTTCGCCTGGCGCGACGTTGTCGAGCCGTCCGTCTTTCATCCAGTGGTCCAGCTGCTCCACCAATTCGTATAGATGGTCGAACCCGCTCACGACGAACAATAATGGCTGATAACGATTAATCGCAAATCCCTGATTAACGACCCATTCCATGCGCAACGGATAGCGCTGGACTTCAGCGGAGGTCATCGCGTGCTCCAGCTCACCGAAGGAACTCAATAGTCCGCTGCCATATGCCTTCAAGCCACTGCCGGAGCGCATCAGGCCAAATTCAACGGTGAACCAGAAGAACCGCGCCATCGCGCGAATGATGCTCGTGAGCCGTTGAAGTCGGGTCGTTTCGTCCCGAATACCGCCTACGATCTCGGCAGCCGTGTGTGCGCATTCTCCAAAGCGCGTGAGCGTGTCTGCAAATGCAGGATCGGTATGCATCGGAACGTGACCGGCGATGTCGTGGAAAATGTCTGGCTCCGGCAAATAATCAAGGCGATCCGAAGGACGTATCGTGATTGTGGTCGGAAATTCACGGTTGCGAAGCGAATCGAAAAACAGAAATGCCGGTATGTAACCGGGTACCGCTTTCGCCCGAAATCCGGTCAACGGACATAGAAAACGATTCACGTCCCGAAGGTTCGGCACGCGGTCCGGATCGAGACAGAGAGCACCGATTCCCTCGAGAAAACGCTGGTTCGCGAATCGCTCCCAGACCGGCAACATGCGGTGATACAAAAGTTGCCAGGCTTCATGATTTTGCTCCGAGTACAGTTCGTATTGCTGACTGAAACACGATTTGCCTTGCTGCTGCTCCGATTCGATCAGCTTGACCATGCGAATCCTCCGCCTGACAAATATACGCACCACAACAACGTGGTGTTTCATCTCTCTGTCAAAATGATACTCAGCCGACTAAGCAGCTAAAGTTCTGCGCGCGTCTGCCGAAAAATTGATTGCGGGAGCAATCTTTAGCAGCGCTGGTATCCGTACTTAAGGCAAGCTGACCAGAGCAATTAAACTGGTGAAACCTGTTCGTTCACGGAAGAGTCACGA
>JACMLA010000215.1 GCA_014379815.1 Bryobacteraceae bacterium
CGTCTAATCAAGGAATCGCCCGAGCTACGTGGAATTCCCGTGGTGATTCTTACTACATCAGCAGCCGAAAGCGACGTTGCGCGAGCTTACGATTGCAACGCGAACAGCTTCCTCGTGAAGCCGGTAGACTACATCCAGTTCAGGGAATTGATGGATACGCTGGGCTTTTACTGGCTTGCATGGAACCGAAACCCCAATGATGGAGACCGCAAATGACAGGATTTTACAAACAAAATGGTTACGGCCGATAGCACCCTGACACTTCAGTCCCTCGATGGATTTATGCAAACCACGCACCAGCTTCTGCTGGTCGAGGACGAAGAAGCGCATGCGGAGGTTGTTCGGCGAGCGTTTGAACCTCATTCCGAACTGTTCCATTTGACTGTAGTCTCGACACTGCAGGAAGCTGCAGAGGCGCTGGATACGCTCACGTTTTCATTGGTCATTGCAGACTGGAATTTGCCGGATGGACATGGAATTGAACTTCTGTCGGGGACACGAGTTGTCCCACTTTTGCTGATGACCAGCCACGGGAATGAGCAACTGGCGGTAGACGCACTAAGACGCGGCGCGGTGGACTACGTCGTAAAATCCGACACTACCCTCAGAGACATGCCGCATATCGCAACGCGAGCGATTCGGCATTGGGACACAATCGTGTCTCGCCAACACGTCGAAGATGAACTCCGCCGCAGTGAAGAGAAGTTCCGTTCGCTCTCCGACTTCTCGCCCGTCGGAATTTTCTACACCAACCTCGCAGGGCTGTGTCTCTACACCAATCGGGCTTTACGGACTATCACCGGTCTAACTCTCCAAGAGAGTCTGGGTGCGGGCTGGACCGACACAATTCATCCAGATGACCGGGAGCGCGTAGCAGAACAATGGAATCGGTGCGTGGAGGCGCGGGACTCGTTTGCTCTGGAGTTTCGATTTTCCAGGCTCGACGGCACGGACCGGTGGGTTTTGGCCAGGCTACAACCTGTGGTCGTAGACGGCAATATAGTCGGGTATGTTGGAACCGATGAGGACATTACAGACCGGAAAGGAGTTGAAGATCAACTAACGGCACGCCTGCGCAGTAGGGAATTGTTGCTGGAGGAATTGTGCCTAAGCGTAACCAGCAGTGTGCAGGTCTTCGGCAGACTTCTGGAATCGCAGAGGAGTGAAGTGACGAATCTGGAAACTGATGCGATGCAACGGGAAGGCCAAACTTGCATTCAGGCTCTTTCCTTGCTCTGTGATCTTGTCCGCAAGTCCGGTTCGCCGACGTAAACAATTTCCAGCAACCGCAGCCAACAAAAAGCTCAACCGTGGCATCTCCGGTGTATGCATCGGTTTTTGATTGCAGGTCTGTTGAGTGCGATGGCCTGTACTGCTGCGGTTCAGATCTCTCCTGTGCTCGTGAAAAGCGGCACTGCAAAGGCCGGTCTTACGAAAGTTCCGCTGCTGGTGCCGGAGATGCAATACAGCTTTCTGTACTCGCTTCCGGATCTGAAACGCCTCACCCAAGACAGCAGAGTTTCGATCGAAATCCGTCAGGGGGCTGCCGTCCTTGCGAAGAAGACTTTGCACGCCGGGGATCCCGACTTTTATGTCCAAATTCGCGTACCAGGCAAGGGTGATGCGATCATCTCTGTCGCGCCTGGCAGCTACACCGGGACGTATTCCCTGCAAGTCAACAAGTGGCCTCTCTCGCGCCGTGTAAAGGCCGGACCTTCTCACCGCTGGCAGGATGCGATGGCTATCGATCCAGGAACCACAGTATTCGCGTACGGGGATGAAGCTGAGTACATTCCTGTGCCCGAAACGCCTCGACGGACCCGCGTCGAAGACCCGGTATCCACCGATTGGTTCCGGTTTGAATTCGACGGCATAAAACCCAAGCTGATCTTCTTTCAAGTGGAACTCACCGAACGCGACCAGGTACCCTCGAACGTCTCTGTTTTCCGGATTAAGGATGGAAAACCGGAGGAGTATTTCGAAGGCGAAGATCCTGTCACGTTTCCTCATGAAGTACAGGCTCTGCCTGGCAACAAATTCACGCCCCGCATTCTTCGCGAGAAGGGCACATACTATGTGGCGATCCGGTCCAGTCATCCCGAATACAAGCTTCGGACCCGACTGTACGATCCACCGCCTTATAGCTCCCCGGAGCAAGCTGTTCGCACAGGCCTGGATTACATCCTGGCGGCGGGGGATTCGTGGCACGCCAACACTCCGCGCCGCGGGGGCACGATAGACCGTACCTCGTCAGTTCATCAGGAAACGTCGCTTTGTGTCGCTTGCCACGCGACGCACTTTCCGCAACGCGCCCAGCTCTACGCCGCGCGTAATGGCTATCCCGTCGTCCAACGGCAACAACTCCAGTTTCTGTCGGAACGCTTCTACAACAATCCCAGGCCTTTCTACGGTTTTGAAGAAACGGCGACCTGGGCTCGGATGATTAGCGCTGGGGCCAACGTACTTGGCCGCATGTCGCATCTGATGGATCTATTTGAAGCTCAGATTAGCGGCGAGCCCCGCAAGGCGTTTCATAAGGGGATCGCCGGCTACCTCGACGTTTACTACAAGGGTCGGGACAAGCTTCCATCGGATGAGACCAATGGCAATACACCTTTAGTCAGCGCGCACGAAGTTGCCTGGTATGCGTGGACCGCTACCAAAGATCCCGCAATGGCTGACCGTATCGCCAGGGGTGAAGTGAAGAATGTGATTGATCTGTGCTACCAAACCCTCGCTCTGGCAGACATCGCGCCGGAGAAGTACCGTTCGGAAATCGCTGCCAATGCCCAGCGTCTTCTGTCGCTGCAGCGAGCAGACGGACAGTGGTCCTCGCAATTCGACGCCAAACAGCCGTCTGCGGAGTTTCAGACAGGCCACGCTCTTTGGGCTTTGCACGAAGCGGGCGTGCCGATTACGAACGAGGGTGTCGCGAAGGGTCTGAAGTATCTGCTTGGCCGTCAG
Organism: Bryobacteraceae bacterium; assembly: GCA_014379815.1. The sequence continues at coordinate 2,965 of JACMLA010000215.1, forward strand.
CAAGGCTTTGGCGGCTGGATGGACCCTCTGCAGTCATTCGAGAATTTCCGTACGCCGTTCCGCGAGACTCAGATGTCGATTCTCGCTCTGAGTGCCTGGTATCCCAGGCCTACGCTGGCCCCCGGCTGGAACTCGCGGCCAACTCCAGGTCTGTCCGAAGATCCGGTTACTCTTCTGGAGCAGCTGGACGAAATCTGGGATGCACCATCGGCGGAAGTCAGAGGTCAGATCGAGGCAGCAACCCGCGCCAACGACGCGCTGATTCGCCAGGCCGCAACCGAGGCATTGGGGCGCCTGGGCATCTATTCGGATGCGTACCCCACACTGCTTGGCGACCCTAGCAAGATGGTCCAGCGCACAGCTGCCTGGGCCTTGCGGCAGACCTATAGTCGTCATAGCGAAACACCGTCAGCCCCGCTTCTCGCCGCACTTTCCGCTTCCAGCGACCGAACACGGTGGGGTGCCAGCCGGGTTTTTGCTACTCACTTCGCTGCTCTCGCGACGCGCCCGGAAATCGCAGACGCGCTGCTCCTGCGCAACGCCGATGAAGTGCTAGCTACCCGCGTCAACGCCATTCGAGGCCTCTGGCAATTCTGGTTCTGGACGCCAGCGACGCCGGTGAAAGAGCGCATCGAGGACGCGCTGCTCGCCTCCCTGGGAAAATCCCGGAATGAATGGGTAACGCGCAATCTTGATCACGCGATCTACAACATCGCTGACGAAAACATCCGATATCTCTATAACAACTGGATCCCTCTCATCGCGGGAGAAGACGATCGCGCGCGAGCTGTGAAGGGCCGACTCGCCGTTGAGTCCCGCTTGGCCACCAAGTTCGCAAACTTACTTAAGAACGGTAGTACGGAATCCCAGCAGGCTCTTCTTGGCGCACTTACGGAGTTCCCGCTGCGTCGCGGTGATGTCTACAACCTGGACGCGGATCTGGGCACAGCCGGACCACCTGTCTACAATCGCATTGGCAACGATATTGAGCAGATTGCCTTTTTCGGTCAGAGCCGGGAACGCATGGCAGAGGCAATCCTGCCGCTGCTCCACTCCAGCAACGCCGAGACCCGCCGTCTTGCTTCCAAGGCTGTTCTGCTGGTTCGGGAGATGCGATTTGCTGACGTCAACCGCATCGCAGGACCTGCGGGACCGATCGCCGCGAAGGTTGCCATCGAAGTCGAAAGCGTACCCGAAGGGCTCGAAGTAGCACGCGTCCTAAAGCCTGCTCCACCGCCCACCGCTGGCACTCCGATCTCGTCGAACGGCAAAAGGGCAGCCGTTCCAGCCAAACTGGATGAGGCGTACTTTCGTGGGTATGTCGAGCCTATTCTGCAAAAGCGCGGCAAAGACGGATATGCCTGCGTGCATTGCCACGCGACACATACGCTCTTTGATGGCAACTGGAGTACCGTCAGGAACGTAGTAAACACGGCTGAACCGGAAAGCAGTCTGCTCCTTCGCAAGCCAACCTCGAGCTCAGAAACCGAAGGCATCGCGAACTCGGCAACTCTTGCTCACGGCGGCGGGGTTCGGTTTGCAAAGGATTCGCCGGAATATATAATCATCCTCGACTGGATTAAGGGCAGCAAGGAGTAACGTTCATGCTGTCGCCCTTGCATGCAATCTACCGAGGCCACTCACGAAGGGCAAGTTGTCGCAAATTTCCTCACCTCACCGGGGGAGAATACCTTTGCCGCGCTGTTCCGGATTCTGGCTCCGCAACTGGTCTCATTCTTTCGTGTACGCCGCTGCGAAAGCGCTCTTGCCGAAGACCTCACGCAGGAAGTCATGCTTTCCGTGTTTCGGCAAGGCCACACGCTGAGGGATCGCGAGTTCTTTCGGGCGTGGGTGTTCAGAATCGCTCGCAATGCGCTGCTCCAGCATCAGCGCCGGGAGGGGCGTCAGGTCCAGACCACAGGCCTGACTCCAGGAGTGCACGAAACCCGGGGAGCCACCATGGATCCTCTCGCGGGTTCACGCTTTGCCGAATGGATGTCGGTGTTGTCTGACGAGGAAAGCCAGATGATGATGTTCCGGTATGTGGAAGGGCTGGAGTACCACGAGATTGCCACGGTTCTTTCCATCCCACAGGGAACAGTGCAGTGGAAACTTCACAGCTGCCGCAAGAAGCTTGCCGTGTTTTGGAAAGAAGGGAGTATCGGATAGTGGAAGATCTGACGGACTGGGCAACACGGCTTGAGTCGGAAGGGACAAGGCTCCGTAACGCAATGCTTGCGGGTGACGACCGTGTCGAAGCGATGCTCTCGACGACGCTGCGCGAGCTGCATAAAGCGCAGCCCTCTAACGATACGCACTGGAGCGCGGGCCAAGCTCTCCTGCTGTTGCGATCTCTTCTGGTGCCTTTCTGTGGGGCAGGTGCTGCCAGTGCGACGATCGAACATGCGGTGAGGCGCTCGGCTGCCAATCGGATTCTTCGCAGTCACAACTGGGCGCTCTTCGTTCGCAACCTGAGCGAAGCGGTGGAATCGATTTGCGGCTCAGCTGCCGGCTGTCTGGTCGGCAAAGCTGGAATGAGCTTCACGGTCGTGGACGAAGGAGTGTAGGCTCTTTGTCCGTTCCTTCGACGATCGACGTTCCTTCTGCATTCAATGCTCTTGCGTGGGCCATCGCGCTTGTCCTCTGCTGGAAAATCTACGCAGATGGAAAACGTGGAAGCACGATGCGGCTTTCCTGGTTTCTCATGACGTTGGCATGTGGCTTCTCAGTCCTGCGTCACGTTTTTCAGTTCTCGTTCCACTTGGTCGGCTGGGACACGACGTATCCCACGACCTGGGTGAGCCTGCGCCAGATTCCGATCATGCTCGCGCTGGTCTGCCTCACTGCCGGACTTCTGGCCATGCACCGGGCATTCACCGCGGTTGGTCTCAGCGGACGCCTTCGCTCCTTTGACCTTGCCTGGGCCGCGGGCGTTTTGCTCTTCATTCCGCTTATCTTTGCGGAGCGCGAAAACATGGCAGACTCGCACTCAGCATGGCCGGCAATACGCGCGTTGCAACTCGCCAGCCCACTTCTTCTGGCGGCTCCCGCGCTGGCTGGAATCGCATTGCACCGCATCAGCTTGGAAATGGGGGAAGGTCAACTAGCGCTGTCTCTGCGCTTTCTCGTGGCCTCCCTTATTGTGCGATTGGTAGCCCTGTGGATGTCTAATCAGTCCGCGTTCACTGACGCCGGCTGGATACACAACGTGGGCCAGATGCTGTTCTGGGCGGCCCACTGGATCTTTTTGCTTGGCGTGTGGTATCGATGGCGCCTGACCGCGTCCGCCCGGACCATGACCGCCCGGTACGGTGCCGATCCAAAAGCGGAAGTGGAAGATCTCGTACGGTTAGCGCGACTCTGAATTAATTTCCGACTGAAGCCAACAAAATAAGGTAGTCGGACATCTTTCTTTGCTGTAGCTAAATACTTTGTGAGGTTTCCGTGCGAACTCTGAAGATCGCCGTTGTGTTGCTTTGTTTGCTGAGCGCAATCCCTGTATCGGCTCAAGTGTTGTACGGCTCACTAACCGGCAACGTCGCTGATGCTACAGGTGCAGCACTTCCCAATGCTCGAATTGAAGCGAGGAACAGCAACACGGGAATCACCCGTCAGACCACATCGGACGAACGGGGTCTCTACCTGTTCAATGACCTGCAGCCGGGCTCGTACGACATCAGCATTGGCGCTACTTCCTTTTCGAGCGTAGTGGAAAAAGCGGTCTCTATCAACGCCAACACAGTACGCCGCCTCGATGTAAGTATGCAATTGGCTACGGTCGCCGAAAGCGTGATCGTTACCGGCTCTGCAGCTACGTTGCAGACCGATCGGGCTGACATCAACACGCAACTGCAGACGTCGCAAGTGACGAATCTACCGGTTGCCGCAGGGCGCAACTTTCAGCAGCTATACAAGATTGTTCCCGGATTTTCGACACCGGCGGATGCGCACTCCGATGCCGGCAATCCACAGCGCGCACTGGTCAGCAATGTCAACGGCATGTCGTACTCGAACAACATACGCGTCTCGACGGAGCTACCGTGAGCTATCCCTGGCTGCCGCACATTGTCGCGTACGTGCCGCCTGC
>JACMLA010000216.1 GCA_014379815.1 Bryobacteraceae bacterium
CCCCAGGTATACGCAGCCAGAAACTGAAGTCCATTCGAGTAGCGCTTCACACCCTTGAGTTGCAGACTGTGATAGCTGGAGCGATTGCGCCACTCCACGTAGTTGATGTTCAGTAGGTTCCTTATTGGTTGCAGCAACCGCCTCGGAGCCAGATCGCCCGGGCCGGGAACAACTTCATTAGGGTTGTACGATTGGGCGAGATGCATACCGATGCTGCCGGCATACGCGACTTCGAGCAGTAAGGAGTTAGTCAACTGCTGCTCGATATTTGCAGTCCACGTCTGCATGTACGGGGTTTCGTTATCGAAACTGTGCCCGTTGATGCGCGGCGTCGGACTCAGAGCGTTCAGCTCCTGCAAGGTGCGAGGCTTCACAGCCTGTGGCGCCGGAAACGGATTGTCTATCCTCGCTACGGTGGTGATATCCAACGGATAATCAGCGAAGGCGAGCGACTGGGTAAAGAAATTAGGGACGTTCAAACCAATCTGGCCGTTAGCGCTGACCGGGTCCGGGAAGTAAACCAGACCATAGCCGGCACGAAAGATACTTTTTCCGTTACCAATGAAATCATAGGCAAGGCCGACTCGGGGACCGAAGTTACCCCAATGGGTTTTCTTGCCCGCCGTGCGGCCCACACCGTCTTCTCCGGCGTAGACGAGCTTCAGCGCATTGAGGTCCAGATTGGTCAGACGGTCACGTTCTTCTTTCTCAGCGCCATAAACCTCCCACCGGACGCCAAGATTAATGGTCAGCCGGCGACTCACTTTCCAGTCGTCCTGAAAGAACAACGATGGTTCCCAGCTTCGAATATAGTAAGGCTCGAAGATACCTGCGCGCTGTCCGCTATTCATGTAGCCGGTCAGCAGCGATGCGACGCCGAAACCGGAAGTGGCAGGGTTCGTGGGATCGGCAGTAAAGGCACGGGTGAAGTTCAAAACGCCGCGAACCGCTTCATTGACAAACGGCTGCATATCCCGGCGAATGATGCGCCCGCCAAACTTCAGGGTATGACCTGACAGATTCCAGAAGGTGTTGTAGTCCATCTGGTAATTGGTCTGCTTCGGGTTCACCGGCAAGAAACCTGGCCCTCCGGACAAACCGGTTATGTCCGTAACATTGATGTTCGGAATACCAGAAGATTGGCGATCCCGATTGATGCCTCGAATGCCCAGCGACTCAGCGGCGTTGATTCCGATGTCCTGCTGCGTGGTAATTGGATTGGTGCGCGAGAAGCCCGCGCGGTACTCGGAAACGATGTTCGCTGCCCAGGTATGCGCCCAGCTGAACGCCGCGCCGTTTGTCGTCAGTACAGTGTCCTGCAGCCCTGCCACGAAAGGTCCAAGCGTGAATCGAGCGGCGGCGTCAGCCGGGGTTGGGAGACAGCAGTTAGCCTGACCCTGCGGAGCATTTAGCAGGAAGTCGTTATAGCTGTACCGAAAAAAGAAGGTGTCTTTTGTGCCCGCAGTATGGTCTAAGCGACCCGTCCAGGCGTTGTCGGTCACCGTCCGATTCGGTACCGAAATGAAGTTATTGAAGAGACCACCGACAGAGCCAGGAGCGTTGGGTTGAGGATAAACGCTCAGTACATTGCGGGCGACGGGGTTGATGGCTGATTGGGGGATGATGTTGTTCGGATAAGGATCGCGAATCGTCCTTCCTGCAGCATCGACACGAGTCGTGGCGGGATCGAAGATCTGAATGGGACGTCCCTGCTGGTCCCTGAGACCGCTAAAGTCTCCATTGCGCCAGGCGTTCACCGGAACGGTATTGACGGTCGCGATTCCACGTCCTTCCCTCTGTCCCGCATAGTCAATGAAGAAGAAGGTCCGATTGCGACCGTTATACAGTTTTGGAAGCCACACGGGTCCTCCAGCAGCTACGCCGAACTGGTTACGCCGGAATACCGGTTTGCGCTGATTTACCGGTGCAAAAACATTGCGCGCGTCCAGTACGTGATTCCGGTGGAACTCGAAAAGATTTCCGTGGAGCTGATTACTCCCGGACTGTGTCGACACAGAGACTACACCAGCTCCGCGCCCGAACTCTGCCGAGTAGGCTCCGGTTAGTGTCTTGAATTCGCGAACAGATTCTACTGTTGGAGCAACGAGGACGGTGTTGAATGTGAACTCGTTGTTGTCGATGCCGTCGATCAGCCAGGCGTTGTTATTGGCGCGGCTACCAAGAGCATTGAAGTTGGAAGCGCCTCGTGGATTGAACGTGCTGGCACCGGAGAGATTCTCTCCGACCTGGCCTGGGGTGACACCCGGGTTTAGATAAACAAGCTGTGCAAAATTCCGTCCGTTCAAGGGCAGTTCGCGGACGGCGCGCGTCGTGATAACTTCTCCCAGCTCGGCGCTTTCACTCTTGACCAGAGGTGCCGCCGCGGATACTTCAATGGTCTCGGCTACATTACCAAGTTGGAGCGAGAAATCCGTACGGGCTCTCTGGTCAACCTGCAAAGGTATTCTGGTCGAGACGCTCTTTTTGAAGCCGTCTTTTGTAGCAGACACCGTGTAGACACCAGGAATCAGGAATGGAACGTTGTAGTTACCGGATTCGTCGGTCTGGACGGTTTGCGTGGTGTTTTTGTCGACCTCGGTGATCGTGATAGTAGAGCCGGGTACGGGAGCTTGAGTTGCGTCAGTTACGGTGCCAAGAATTGTGCCGCTCGCAACTTGTGCGGAGGCCGGCGGTAGCGCGAAAACAAGCGCAGCCGCCAGGAACAATGTAATCCATTTCGACATAGAAAGACTCTCCTGTTGCCTCCCAAAGTAACATTAAGATTACACAGGTGTCGAAGGCTATTGTTCCAGAGCGTACACGCCAAGTGTCAAGTCCTGGTTATTGTGGTACTAGTACTTTTCAGCGAATGATGACTCCTGCGGTCCGGAACGTTGGATTGTTCTCATCACTCGTAGCGCAAAGCGGTCATCGGGTCGATCATGCTCGCCCGCAACGACGGGATTAATCCTGCGAAAGCCGTGACAACAGCCAGGATAGACACCGCAACTCCCGCAGTCGAGAAGTCTGTCGGCTGGACGCCAAAGAGTTGGGACGAGACGTACTGGCTGAGGCCGTAAGCGACGGGGATTCCGACCGCACACCCGATAGCCAGCAGAAGTAGTACTTCCTTCATCACCATCCAGGCTACGGAGCTTTGCGGCGCCCCCAGGGCCATGCGCAACCCGATCTCCTTGGTTCTGCGGGCTACTACGAAAGCCATCACACCATATAGACCGATTGCTGCGAGCAGCGTCGCCAGCAGGCCAAATGCAGTCGACAGAGTGGCAATCAGCCGCTCAGTGCCCAGCGTCTCATCCAGCTGAGTTTCGAGCGTCTTCAATTCGTACACAGGCATTGCCGGATCCAGACGCATGACCTCCGACCGAAGCTGACGGTACATGTCTTTCGGAGGCTGGGTTGTCCTTACGTAGTAGCTGACAGACGAAGGAAATCCCGATTGCGCGTAGGGCACAAAAGCCTGCCTTCGCACACCTTCGCGAGGACCCTCATACAGCGAGTCTTCTACAACGCCTACGATCTCGATGTCGAGCTTCGACTTGGGACCTGTACCGAATCCGATATGCCGTCCGACAGCGTTACCGGGTTCCTTGAAGAAGTGCACCGCGAACTTTCGGTTCACGAGCGCTACACGAAATTCATCGCCTCCCGCATCCCTTTGATCGAAATCACGACCCGCGATCAGAGGCGTTCCCATGGTTCTGAAGTAACCAGGAGAGATTGAGTTCATGAACGCCTGCATGTCTTCCCCGTCCTTGATCTCGTGACCTTCGACCGACATTGAAGAGTCCCACTCCCAGCCGTGCAGCAGGGCCACCGTCGCATAGCCGGCGTCTTTGACCCCACTGTTGGCGCGGATGTTCGCAAGCAGTTGATCGTTCAACACTCGCAGCCGCGGAACATCATAACCATTCAATGCCGGATCGAGCTGGAAGCTTACAAGGCTGGAGATATCCCGAAAGCCCGTATTCGTGTTCTTGAGATTGTTAAGACTCTTCACGAACAGACCCGCTCCTGCCAGCAGCAGGAAGGACAAAGCAACCTGAGCAGTGACCAGAATCTTGCGTAGCCTCACCGACGAACCCGTCCCGGTAACCGCGCCAACGACGTCTTTCAGCGTTGTCCACAGGTCCAGCTTTGTGGATTGCAATGCCGGAGCGAGGCCAAATATCAGCCCGGTGACAATGGCGAGCGCGATATCGAACGCGAGTATGCGCAGGTCCGGAGTGCTCTTCAGCATCACAGCGGATCCGTCCTGTGGAAGGAAAGTCAACAAACCGCGGATCGTGATGTCGGACAGGATCAGCCCGGCGAGGCCCCCGGTCAACGACAAAACCAGACTCTCGATAATCAGCTGACGAACCAACCGTGCCCGCGACGCACCCACCGAGAGCCGCACAGCAATCTCTTTGCGCCGCGCAACCGCCCTCGCAATCAACAGATTCGCCACGTTGAAGCACGAGATCAGCAGGACCAGTGCCACCATTCCCATCAGCACCAGCAGCGCCGTCTGGTAGCTCCGCCGCAGATCGGAATATCCCGTTGCCGCAGGTTCCATCTTCACCTCGCGCTTCAGAAACCGGTCCCGCTGGAAGGCGCTGACATCCTTCATCTCCTTCAGCTCTTCCGTAAGGATCTGGTAAAAAAGCGGCTGCAGGGAAGATCTGGATTTTTCCAGCGTGAAGCCTGGCTTCATGCGCGCGAACATCTGAATCCACTGGCTGCGCCGATCCCCGATAGAGTCCCATCCAGGCGACATGATGGGCTTCATTTGCATCGGAACGCGAATATCGGGGGAGCGTGAGGGGTCAATGCCAGTGAACCCTGGCGCGGAGACCCCGACGATGGTCATGGGATAGTTGTTGACCAGCAGCTTGCTGCCAATTACCTTCGGGTCCGCGTTGAACCGGTTGACCCAGTAGTGATGGCTCAGCACGACATAAGGATGTCCCTTGTAAACCCGGTCGTCTTCCTCGGGAGTGAACAGCCGGCCCAGCCCCGGCTTTACACCGAGTGCCTGAAAGTAGTTGCCCGAAACCAGTTCCGCGTTCACTCGCTCCGTGCGGCCTTCGAAGCTGATCGAGGATGGCGCCTGATAGCGGCAAAACACGGAGGAGAACGCTTCTGCCTTCTTCGCATAGTCCTGATACATGGGATAGGAAGACATCCGGGTTCCGCGATTGTTGCCCATGTGCGGCCCTGTGTGCCAGATCATGACAAGTTGCTCCGGATTATTCACCGGGAGCAAACGAAGCAGCAGCTGATCCAGCAAAGTGAAAATAGCCGTGTTCGCGCCGATCCCCAGAGCAAGGGACAATACAGCAACCGTGGTAAATACCGGACTCCGCAGCAGGGTGCGGAACGCGTAGCGTATATCGAAGAGAATGCCGGTCATCCCTTGAACATACGAAAATTTCGCGCAGGAGTTACTAAAATCGTCATAGAATTTCCGCATGCCCCAACTCAGCCGACGTCACATGCTCGTTGCTGCAACCGCGGCCTGCGCATCCCTTGCCCGATCGGCACCGCTGCAAAAGATTCGCCTGGGCGGTCCCATCTTTCTGAAATCCGAAGATCCGGAAGCTCTTGCGCAAGAACATCGCAAGCTGGGTTACACCGGCGCATATTGTCCACCGGCAAAAGTCGAAGAAACGGACCGCGTCCGGGCCATCGAGAAAGCATTTGAGGCTGCGGGTGTTGCCATCGCCGAAGTCGGGGCGTGGGTCAACATGCTGGACCCCGATGAAGGGAAACGGCGCAAAAACCTTCAGTACGTCACCGAGCGGATGGCGCTCGCAGAAGCAGTTGGAGCTTTGAACTGTGTCGACATAGCCGGTTCGTACAATAAGG
>JACMLA010000217.1 GCA_014379815.1 Bryobacteraceae bacterium
TCGTGGTAACCAGCCCCTTATCCGCGTCCACATTAATTAACTGTGCAAATACGCCGGGAGTTGCCCCCGGTATAGGGAACTCAATCTTCGGAACCTCGTTCACGTTAACAACGAGGGAGCTTCCTGAATTAGGCATTTCCGTATCTCCTGATGGCATTGGGTCGATCCACCTGATGATAGCCATTGACGGATAGATGAAGATCTAAGGATCTTGCGAAAACTCTTCGAAGATTGCGGGGGTATCGGGCGGGTATCGGGGACAGCCTGACCCGTCCCTCATGCCGTTCCCTCGCCGGCAGCCGACCTACGCCCCACAGAAATACCGCCTTCTTCGATAACTCGTCAAACAATCCTGCTAACCCCGATCCCACCAAAGACGTGTGGTGATCAGAGCTGGCATGAAATGAAAATTGACCCATCCATCGAAAACCAGCAGATATCCCCCCACGCAAGCCGAAATCGCAGACCTCTGCACGGACAGACGGAGAATAGAAGTACAATGAAACGCAGCCTTGTACTACCTGCAGTACTCTTTTCGTGGGCATACATTTCGTCGACCTGCATCGCAGCCGAAACGAAGACGCCGACCTTCTTCAAAGAGGTCCTGCCGGTACTCCAGGAGCGCTGTCAGGAGTGCCACCGCGCCGGAGAAATTGCCCCAATGTCGTTCCTTACGTACAGGGAAACGCGACCGTGGGCAAAAAGCATCCGTGAGGTGGTGCGCACTAAGCGAATGCCGCCCTGGTTTGCAAACCCCGCTCATGGCAAATTCTCCAACGACCGTTCGTTGACCGCAGACGAAATCGGCACTTTGACTGCATGGGCCGACACCGGAGCACAGGAAGGTAATCCAGCCGATGCACCGGAACCCAAATCCTGGACCTCTAACTGGAATCTCCCAGTAAAACCGGATGTCGTACTCGGGATGCCAAATGCCTTTGAAGTGCCGGCCAAAGCAAAAGTCGATTACCAGTACATCGTGATTCCAACCGGCTTCACCGAAGACAAATGGGTGCAAATGGTGGAAGCACGTCCCAGCAATCGCGCCGTCGTCCATCATGCGGTCGTCTTCGTTCGCGAGCCCGGTAACAAGTGGCTGACAGGCGAAGCAGCCCCAGGCATGCCCTACGTGCCACCCCGCAAGACTCCCGATGGCAAGTCCAGAGAGGATGTCGACGGGTATGGCAACGAGTTTTTAACCGTCTACACGCCGGGCAACACACCGGACGTGTTCAAGCCTGGTCAGGCACGTCTCATCAAGGCTGGTTCGGATCTGGTTTTCCAGATGCACTACACGACCAACGGTACAGCTGGTGCTGATAAAACTTCGGTCGCTTTAGTCTTTGCCAAAGAACCACCCACTGAGCGAATCACCACCATCGCCGTCGCAAATACACGCTTCACGATTCCGCCTGACAATGCCGCATATCGGGTTCCCGCGCGCTTCCAGATCCCTAATGGCGCAACCCTGATGAGCTTCTTTCCCCACATGCATCTCCGGGGCAAAGGCTTTGAATACAAGGTGCAGTTACCCGGCGAAGAACAGAAAACGCTTCTCCAGGTGGAGAACTATAACTTCAACTGGCAGCTAACCTATCGCCTCGCGGAGCCTCTTAAGCTGGTGCCCGGGACAAAATTCGAGATTGCCGGCATCTTCGACAACTCTGGCAACAACCCCAACAATCCTGATCCAAAGTCTGAAGTGAGGTGGGGAGAACAGAGCTGGGAAGAAATGATGATCGGATTCTTTGACGTCGCGGTGCCTCTGGATATGGATCGCAATTCCTTCTTCCGCCGGGAGAAGACACGAAAAACGGAATAAGTGTTCCTCAGTCGCATAGTCTTCATCCTCGCCGTGGGAGCCAGCCTCGCACCCTCGCACGAGGTCGTAACCACCAAACTTACGTGGTCCGCTGAAATCTCGCGGATCGCCTACCGGCGCTGTGTAACGTGCCATCGCGAGAATGGAAGCGCGCCCATGCCGCTGGTCACATACGAGCAGGCAAGACCGTGGGCAAAAGCAATTCGCGATGAAGTCCTGAATCGCCGTATGCCGCCCTGGGGCGCAATCCGGGGTTATGGGCAGCTAGCGGAGGACCACAGTCTTACCCAGGAAGAGATGACCCGCATCGCCGAGTGGGTGGAAGGTGGCGCGCCTGAAGGTGACCCGAAGTACCTGCCCGACGTCCCTCCAGTTAGAAGTGCACCCACAATCCTCAAAGGTCGACGTCTCGGACTAACTGTTCTCAAGACGCCCGCAGCCATTGCCGGTCTGAAACCGCTGCAGTCTGTTGACAATGCGAAGATCTTCGCGCGTCTTCCGGATGGCTCGATCCAGCCGCTGATCTGGCTGAAGAACTACAACGCAAAGTATCCCCAAACGTTCCTGTTCTCAAGCGACGCCCGTCTCCCGGCAGGTACGCGGATCGTCTCACAGCCTTCGGTCCGTGTCGAACTGATCGCGCGTTAAATCGACTGAACGGGAATCGTGAAACGTGCCGTGTTCAGAATGCCCCGGCGCTGGAACTGCACCCAGACGCGATGCAGACCGGCCCGTGGAAAGATCAGATTGAACTGAATCGTATCGCTGCGATCCTCCCACGCAGGATGCGTATGTACCACGTCGATCAAATCCGCACTCGTGCAAAGCATGTGCCCCCAGGCGCCCAGATACGGCTCAAGACCTTCGTCAGGATCCAGCCTGAAAAACAACATGGTCTTCGTGCCCGCCAGCGGCACCATGGGCTCAGTACGCAGACTCACCGCAAGATTCGCCGTCTTCTGCAAGCCCAGTTCGGGCACGGCGGCGGTAGCCTGTGCAGCACCGCGAGCATAAATTGTGCGCGCAATCATCTGCGGAGTTGCGTTCTCGGGATAGAAGTCGCAAAACACCCGATACTCTCCGCCACCAGGCAGCGTAGCCTCAAAAAGAAACGACCCATCGGACTGCAATTCAGGATGCTCATGTGCGAAGTACGACAAATCTCCGTTAACCAGAAACAGGTGAAGCAGCTTCTCGTGAATCAGCTGAAGGCGGGCTTGTTTCCCGTTTGAAGGATCGCGCAGAGTAAATCGCATCAGAACAGGCTTTCCCGGCAGCGGAACCCTCGGCTCCATCCGAAGGTCAACAGTAAATTCCTTGTGCTCCGGGATGCCAGGAACCAGCTTCATGCCGCATCGGGGACACTTGGCCGCGGTAGCAGACCGAACGTCCGGATCCATCGGACAGACAAACGGTGTGTCCTGCCCTCTTGCCGCCAGCGTGACGAATCCGCCGCCAACGAGTGTTCTGCGAGTCACCGCTAAGGAATCCTTGGCCAATAAAGCTGTTGTACTTGAGTCAAGTTTCCTGCAGCCATTTTAGCCCGAATCGATTCACCGTCGATCGTGTTGAAGCTAATCGAAACAGAGCCGGCATGGGGTTCCGGTAACGGTGGGCCTTGGCAATGCGCTGGAACAATCCATGGAGCCGGAGACGTCTCATTTGATAACTCATCAGGTCAGGCGGGCAAAAATGGTGGATCGGAAGCTCCCACTGGTTGAAGGAGACTCGTAGCTCAGTTACACACCTCGGGATCTGACA
>JACMLA010000218.1 GCA_014379815.1 Bryobacteraceae bacterium
GACCGCTGTGTTACGCTAAAAGCTGCCCCGCCAAAGTGGGCCTGAGGCGCAGTTGGGAGCGCGCTTCCATGGCATGGAAGAGGTCGACGGTTCGAACCCGTCCAGGTCCACCAATTTTCTAATTGCACAATAAGCAGGAATGACCCAGGAGGAGGCCATCGCGGAGATTGCCCGCCGCCTGGTAGTTTTACTACCACCCCCAGCGGATCTATCTGTTTGGCTCTGCGGCACGAGGTGATACCCGTCCCGACAGCGACCTCGATTTCTGCGTGGTCTTGTCAGATGATGCTTCGCCCGATCTGTATCTGCCCGGTGTGTATCGCGCGTTGTGGGATGTTGGGAAGGCTGCGGACGTGGTCCGATGGTCCGCAACCGACTTTGATGACCGCGCAACGAATGTGAAGGCATCCCTGCCGGCAACAATCCAGCGAGAAGGGAAAATTCTGTATGACGCCCGAAGAGCTGCGGCGTGATGAGGCCGTTCGCTGGTGTACGCAAGCCCGGAAGGATCTGAATGCCGCGCGATTAATGGCATCGCCGGAGCCACCCAGATCCGTGTTCCACAGCCAGCAGGCGGTTGAGAAGGCCGCCGAGGCTTTTCTCACATTTTAGGACGTTCCCTTTCGCAAGACACATGACCTGAACGAACTGGGTCGCCAGTGCGTCGAGCTGGAACCCTCCCTTACGCCTCTGTTTCAGGAGGCCTCTTATTCCGCTACCTGGATGCTCCGCGAGAACCGGACGAGAGCCAGGCCGCCAAGGCAATCGAGACTGCTAGGAGAGTCGTAGAGGAGGTTAGCGCTCTATTGAAGCCTCCTGAAGCCGCCTTTTAGGGCTTAGCCTTAACAAAAGTAATCTGGTTCGCAGTCACAGTCACCTTGGTCTCAACCGGATTACCGGTAACAGGCTGAATCCTTACCGTGTACTCGCCAGGCGGAATCAGGATGCCTTGTGCGAAGTTATCGAATTCATCAATGTGCCCGTAAAACTTGTTATTGATATAGACAGCATCGTACTTGTCCCCATTGGTAACCCGAATGCGTCCAAAGGGACCTTGTGCGAGAGGTGATGCCGTCATAACCTCCGACAGCTTCGTCGTCTTCCCGCCCGTGATAGTGACCTTCTTTGTCAGATCCTCGTACCGGGGCTCAGACAAGCGGATCTCATGCTCGCCTTCAGGAAGCGTGTATTTGCGGGTTGAGCCGTAGTTCTTTGCCGGTCCCACATACTTACCATCCACGAAGACGCCAGCGCGTCCCGGTTTTGCGTTTACCTTCAAGAACCCGTCCGCAGCCCACACATTACCAACTGCCACAATGCCGGAAAAGAGCAATATCGATAGAGTCTTCACTCTCTAAGTGTAGTAGCAGCTAACAGCTTTTTACCTCGAGTCGCAGCAGCCGCTCGCCAGCCTCGCGCAGGGTCTCCTCTTTCTTGCAGAAGCAAAACCGTACGATCTGGTTGCCCCTGCCTCCTTGCGAAAAGAACGACGAGCCCGGAACAACAGCAACCCCAGCCCTCTCGATCAGGTGCCTCGCAAAGGCGACATCATCAGGAAATCCGAACGACGAAATATCAGACAGAATGTAGTAAGCACCTTGGGGCCGGTACGCCGGAAACCCAGCCTTCTCGAGCAATGACAGCAGCAGATCACGCCGATAGCTATACTCGGCCGACAACCCAGCGTAGTATTCGTCGGGAAGGTCGAGCGCTGCGGCTCCCGCCATTTGCAATGGATGCGCCGCGCCGACAGTTAGGAAGTCGTGCACTTTGCGAATCACATCCGTCAGGTCTGGTGACGCCAGAATCCAGCCCACGCGCCAGCCGGTAACGGACCACGTTTTGCTCATGCTGTTTACCAGAATCGTGCGATCGCGCATCTCTGGCATCGACGCCATCGGAGTGTGAACCGAGCCGTCATAAAGAATGTGCTCATAGATCTCGTCCGTGATCACAAGCGTGTCAAACTCCCGCACGAGTTCGGCGATTTGCAACAGTTCTTCCCTCGTAAATACACGTCCCGTAGGATTGTTCGGGCTATTGAGAATGATTGCTTTCGTTCTCGAATTGAAAGCCCGTCGCAGTTCTTCCGGGTCGAAGGTCCAGTCCGGCGAATGCAGCGGAACCAGTCTCGTGATCGCATCGCACAGCAGAGTGTCAGGGCGATAGTTCTCGTAAAAGGGCTCGAAAACGACAATCTCATCGCCCGGGTTGGTAACAGCAAGCAGCGACGCAATCATCCCTTCGGTCGCGCCACAGCACACGGTCACTTCACGTTCGGGATCGTAATCGAGACCATACCAGCGCGAGTACTTCCGGGCGATCGCGTCCCTTAGTGGCTTCGCACCCCAGGTTACCGAATACTGGTTATACTCCGAACAAATCGCGTCGATGGCGGCCTGTTTCAAAAAGTCCGGGGCAGGAAAGTCCGGAAAGCCCTGCGCAAGGCTCACCGCACCTACGCGATTGGCCCAGCGTGTCATCTCGCGAATCACCGATTCGGTGAACTGGGCCGTGCGCTGGCTGCGGAACCGGGAGCGGGTTAAGCTGGCAGCAGACATCAGTGGTCCACCTTTGACTCTTTTGCTAAGTCTGCAGCTCTCAGGAAGTCCTCAATATCGTCGAGCTTCTCCTGCATGCGATTCAGCTTCGCGGCGAGTCCCCGGATCTGCTGTTCCGACCTTCGGTTGACATCGTAATCCAGTTCACTGCGGAGCCGATCCTTACTGTCCTGGCGATTCTGGCTCATCATAATCACCGGTGCCTGAATCGCGGCAATCATAGACATGAATAAGTTAAGCAGGATAAATGGGTACGGGTCCCACGCGCTTCTGCCAAGGCCCTGATTGACTCCCGTCCAAATTAGCAGCGCCAGTCCAAAAGTAGAGATGAAATACCAGGAGCCGCCGAACCGGGCGACAACGTCAGCGAGACGCTCGCCCCAGGTGGTTTTTTCTTCAATCATCTCGTTTGCGTTCCGCGCCGCGCGCAGACGGACCAACTGCTGAGAGGCATGAAATTGCTTGCCCAGGACACTTAGCAGATCCATGCCGGCGAGAGGCTTACGCTGAAGCAGAATCGCAATATCCTCGCGCGACACCTCTATGCAGAGAGCCTCCGTTACTGCCGACGCGCTTGTTTGATGAGGCATGCCGTCCAGCATGGACGCAAACCCAAAGAAGTCACCGGGCGCAGGCTCATCGATAACAATCTCCTGCTGGTCCTCATCCACTGTCGTCACGTGAATCTCTCCCGAAATCACAACATATGCCAGTCCGCCGCTGTCGCCGAGTTTATAGATCCGCTGACGCGCAGCAAATCGGCGCAATTCCACCTCATTGGCCAGAACGGCGCGCTCTTCCTCGTCAAGCAAGGCAAAGAGAGGAACTTCCTGCAGGATATCGGGCGAACAAGGCATTCCCCTGATATACACTAACGGCAGCCTGTGAATCTCGCACCCGTCGATTACTTCATCCTTGCCGTGTATTTTGCCTTTGTTCTTGGCATCGGCTGGGTCCTCAAAAAGAAAGTTTCCACCAGCGAAGACTTCCTCACTTCCGGTCGTTCGGTACCTGTTTGGATCACCAGCCTGGCGTTCCTCGCTGCCAACCTCGGCGCGCAGGAAGTTATCGGTATGTGCGCATCCGGTGCCAAGTACGGCATCATGACAGCACACTTCTACTGGCTGGGAGCCGTGCCCGCCATGTTGTTCGTCGGCGTCTTTATGATGCCGTTCTATTACGGCAGCCGCGCTCGCAGCGTTCCGGAATACCTCAAACTCCGCTTCGACGAAAAGACCCGCGCATTCAACGCGGTGACCTTCGCGATCATGACCGTCTTCTCATCCGGCATCTCTATGTATGCACTTGGGCTGCTGTTCCAGCTCGTCCTTGGGTGGAGCTTCACCGCGTCCGTCGTTCTCTCAGCAGCCATCGTTCTGATCTATACGTTCCTTGGAGGCCTGACCAGCGCGATCTACAACGAGGTAATCCAGTTCTTCCTGATCGTACTTGGCTTCGCGCCTCTGGCATTCCTCGCAACCACAAAAGCCGGAGGCTGGGAAGGGATGGCCTCCCGTCTTCCTCCAGTCATGACCCACTCCTGGAAATATCTTGGAGACTCCTCGCAGAATCCCATGGGGGTCGAGGTCTTCAGTATGGTCGCAGGTCTTGGATTCGTCCTCTCGTTCGGATACTGGTGCACCGACTTCCTTGTCGTCCAGCGCGCCATGGCAGCTCAAACCATGTCCGATGCCCGGAAAACACCGCTGTTTGCGGCGTTTCCCAAAATGATCATGCCCTTTATCGTCATCGTTCCCGGTCTGGCGGCGCTCGCTCTGATGCAATCCGGGGAAGGCTATTCGATTCCAGCCAAGGGCAATGGTCTGGACTACGATCAAGTGCTCACAACCCTGATGGCCAAATTCTACCCAAGTGGAATGCTTGGCGTTGGCCTGACTGCCCTGATGGCTTCGTTTATGTCCGGGATGGCCGGCAATGTCACCGCATTCAACACGGTCTTTACTTACGATATCTATCAGAGCTACATTCGTCGCGACGCACCTGATTCTCACTACCTGACGGTTGGCAGGGTGACCACCATTGCAGGTATCGCGCTCTCAATCGCTACAGCCTATCTGGCGCAGCAATATAACAACATCATGGACCTGCTCCAGCTGGTTTTCGGCTTCGTTAACGCACCCTTGTTCGCCACATTCCTCCTGGGTATGTTCTGGCGTCGCAGCACCGGGCATGGCGCATTCGTCGGCCTCGTTAGTGGGACTGCAGCCGCCGCGGCAACTCACGGTCTCACAATGGCCGAAGGCAAGGGCGGCTGGCTGGGAAGTGCCCTCGCCACCTATCCCTCAACCATGGCGCAGAACTTCTGGATCGCGATCTGGGCGTGGACTACCTGTTTCGTGATCACCATCGCGGTCAGTCTGCTAACCCGCCCCAAGGCGGAGCAGGAGCTTCACAATCTGGTCTACGGCCTAACCGACGTGCCCCGTGAAACCGGAGTACCGTGGTATCAGCGGCCTGCACCCCTGGCGATTCTTGTTGCCGTCATACTCACAGTGCTAAACATCATCTTCTGGTAGGTGCAACCCTAATGGACCTTCGCATTCCTGCCGGCTGGTTCTTTCTATTGCTGGGCGCAATCCTGATCGCAGTCAGCTTCACTGGGGCAACCGCCCCTCTCACCGACGCCAACGTCAACCTGTATGCAGGCGCCGCAATGGCAATCTTTGGAGGTTTGATGCTATGGTGGTCCCGCATTCAGAAAGCGTAAGGCAAGCATTTCATCAGACGTTCGGAGCTCGTGAAGGAGTCCGCGTCTTTCGCGCTCCCGGACGAGTCAATCTGATTGGCGAGCATACCGACTACAACCTCGGTTACGTCTTGCCGATCGCAATGGATCTGGCCTGTTTCACAGCAGCTGCTCCGAACCAACGCGACACCATCCGGCTCTTCTCCGCGAATATGAACGAGACTGCGGACTTTGCCATTGCAGACCTCGCGGCCGCGCAACCGAAAGATCACTGGACCGACTATCCCATCGGAGTCGCACAGCAACTCGCCAAGCTTAACGTGCCATTACAAGGTATGGACATCGCCATTTCCAGCACCGTTCCCGTTGGATCAGGCCTAAGCTCGTCTGCCTCACTGGAAATTTCTTCGGCCCTCGCTATGTTGTTCGGCCATGAGATAGACCCTACTGAGCTGGCCCAACTCGCGCGCCGTGCCGAGCGGGAGTTCGTCGGCGTACCGGTAGGCATCATGGATCAGTACGTCTCGGTATTCGGAGAAGCAGGCAAAGCGATACGTATCGATTGCCGCGCTCTCACGTTCCAGACTGTACCTTTGCCATCGAACATTACGATCCTCGCCGTCAATTCGATGGTGAAGCACGCTCTTGGCTCTTCGGCGTACGCGACACGCGTTCAGGAGTGCCACCAGGCAGTGGAGATACTAAAGGAAGCCTACCCGGACGTCGAGAGTCTCCGCGATGTGTCCAGCGCACAGGTCGAGACCGCACGGTCCTCCATGCCCGAGATCATCTACCGCCGAGCCCGCCATGTCGCAAGTGAAATCGAGCGAGTCCTTGTCTTCACAGAAGCAGCTGCGCACAATAACATTCAATCGATGGGCGAGCTGTTCTACGCCTCTCATCAGAGCCTTCAGCATGACTACGAAGTGAGCGCCGAAGAACTGGACTTCCTCGTAGAAACAGCGCGCAATTTCGAAGGGGTATACGGATCGCGTATGACCGGCGGCGGATTTGGCGGATGCACAGTGAATCTGATTGCACCGGATCGGGCCAGCGCTTTCCGGGATCACATCACGTCTCTGTACCAGGAGCAGTATGATCTAACACCGGACATCTACGAATGCATTCCCGCGCAGGGAGCGGGCGAGATTAGAAGTTAACGATCGCCGCAAAGCTTTTGGGGTCTAGACTTGCCCCTCCGACAAGAGCACCGTCGATATCCGCCTCGGACATGAGCGCTTTCGCGTTCTCCGGCTTGACACTCCCGCCATAGAGGATCCTGGCCAAGTCGGCCGCCGCACTCCCGAACCTGGCACCAATCAATGATCGGAGAAACTTGTGGGCGTCCTGCGCAATTTCCGGCGTCGCGGTTCGGCCAGTGCCGATTGCCCACACAGGCTCGTACGCAATCGCAATCTGGGAAAACTGCTCTGGCGTTAGCTCCGAGATTCCGCCTTCAAACTGAGTCGCGCAAACGGTCTCTGTGCGACCCGACTCCCTGTCTTCCAGACACTCCCCTAAACACACAATTGGGCGTAGACCAGCTTCAAGCGCCGCAACCGTACGCTTTAAAACAGTCTCGTCTGTCTCGCCGAAGTACTGACGTCTCTCGCTGTGGCCTATGATGACCCAGTCGGCCCCAACAGCCTTCAGCATCTGGCCCGAGATCTCACCGGTATAGGCACCCTCGCTGGCCCAGTAGACGTTCTGGCCTCCGATCCCTATGCCGGTACCACGAACCGCCTCGACTGCTTCGGAGAGGTTAACGAATGAAGGGCAGATTACGATATCTCGGTCTCGTGAGCCAACTACCAGTCCCAGA
>JACMLA010000219.1 GCA_014379815.1 Bryobacteraceae bacterium
AATGGGCGCCGCTCCTCTCCCACTACGAGCACGCCCCTGCGCATTACGTAATAGTTGAACAGCGTTGCAACGATCGTGAAACAGATTGAGGCTGTGATGCTCCTTACGAGCTGAGGTGTGCCACGAAGATAATGCACCGTAAACTCGATCGCGTGGCTACTGAGGGGCAGCACAATCATTACAAACAAGGTGGCCGCCCACACCGGCTCACATTTCCTGAAGGACTGTGTCAAGGAGCCATAGAAACCGGATATGGCGGTACGGTACACAAACTCCGCCAGCAAGGCTCCGGTGGCTGCGCGCAGGCCAGAACTGAGGTTGGTTGTGAAGAATAGCGCGCCCCGCATCAGGGCGCTGGTGACCGCGGATTTCCAGTTCCACTTCAGAATGAGATGTTCGAAAGGATGCGAGCAGATGTCTCGAATTGCTTTCCGCAAAGTCAGGCGGTCTTCGACGGGTGGCGGCAAACACCGTAAGTATCACACGAGTCCGCCAGGGGCCGAAACATTTTGCTCCCAGCCTCTTCAAACACACGGATAGCCCATGCGACGACGAGTATTCACTCTGATAACCGGCCTGCTTGTGACTTTTTGCCTTTGCCAGGGTGCCCCGCAGAAGCGGTCCCGGGCTCCCCGTAAACAGCTTCTTGATGCGACCAGCGTCAACGACTCTCAATGGAAAGGAGCTAACGGGCCTGCAGTTTTGCACGCGCAAATACTTCTGGCGCGCGCCCATTTCTCACCTGGAGAAATCGACGGACAGATGGGCGATAATTTTCGCCGTGCACTCAATGCTTTTCAGGAGCAACGTAGCTTGTCCGTGACGGGCGTACTGGATGAGCCAACATGGACTGCTTTGAATACCGATTCGGCACCGGTCCTTGTTTCGTACGTCATCACCGAACAGGATGCGGCGGGCCCTTTTGTCACGATGCCGAAGGAAATGGCAGAGCAGGCAACGCTTAGCTCGCTTGGCTACGAAAGTGTGGAAGAAGGACTTGCCGAGAAATTTCACATCGGGCCCGTCCTGCTTAAGAAATTGAATTCAAAAGCTGAATTGACCGCAGGACAGGAGATTCTGGTGCCGGACACAGGGACTGTTGTCCAGGCGAAGGTGACTAAAATCGTTGTGAAAAGGTCTGGGACCGTGACGGCATTTGACGCGAAAGGCACTGCTGTTGCACACTATCCCTGCTCGTCAGGCAGCGAGCACGATCCTCTGCCAGTTGGGACGTGGAAGGTGACTACCGTCGTGACGGATCCGCCTTTCTTCTACAACCCGAAGCTGTTTTGGGATGCTAAGCCGGACGATACAAAAGCTAAGATCGCAGCTGGTCCGAATAACCCTGTCGGTGTCGCCTGGATAGATTTGAGCAAACCTCATTATGGGATTCATGGGACCCCCGCCCCCGCAGGTGTGGGACACAGCCAGTCTCACGGATGCATCCGCCTCACCAACTGGGATGTGAGGGAATTGGCTGGTTTGGTTGGTAAAGGCACAGTTGTGATTTGTCAGGAATAACGGATGCTTAGAGTTTTGCTTGCAATTTGTCTCCTCGGCATTGCTGGCGGAATCGGGTTTTATTTCGGCCGTTCGGGCGTTCGCCCGGTATTCGTACCTCCGCCAGTCCAGACGGATCGCTCTCGCAGCCTGCCGCAGCCGATCGACCCGCCGACTCCACCTGATATCCGAACGGAGACGTCCGGAACTCCTGCAATGCCGCCAGTCGCCGCTTCGGAGACCCACGCAGCCACGCTATCCGGCACGGTGAACGACAGAAAAATTGGACTGCCTATAGCCGGACTCAAGCAATCCGAAATACTCGACACATTCAACCACTCCC
The DNA here is from genome assembly GCA_014379815.1 of Bryobacteraceae bacterium. The sequence goes on from JACMLA010000219.1 coordinate 1,844, forward strand.
GGGCAGCAGGGGAACGTCGCCACGAAGCGACTGACATCATGGCTCCGAGAGGAACGCCGGTAATAGCGGTGGATAGCGGCGTGATTAAAAAGCTGTTTAACAGCAAGCCGGGCGGTCTCACGATTTATCAGTACGATCCCGGCGAGCGCGTGTGTTACTACTATGCCCATCTCGACAGCTACGCAGCGGGAGTCCGGGAGGGTATGAGCGTTCGTCGCGGTGACCTGATCGGGTACGTTGGAAGTACCGGGAATGCAGCCCCGGACGCTCCGCACCTTCACTTTGCTATCCTCCAGCTCGGGCCAGGCAAAGAGTGGTGGCGCGACACGATACCGTTCAATCCGTACCCGGCGCTTCTGGAAGCTCTTCCCAAACAGCAGTGAAATGGCCCGTTTCTTGACTCTGTAACCGAACAGTGATCCGGCTGTAACCGCCAATTGCTAGAGTGTGCAAAGAATGCGCAAAATCCTCTCGCTATTGGTGTGTTTTGTTGCGCCTTATGTCGTTTACGCTCAGTTTGAGACTTCAACTGTGCTGGGAACAGTCAAGGACCGCACGGACGCGATTGTCACAGATTCCAAAGTAACTCTCACCAACCTCGAAACGAATATAGTCGTTTCCAAAGAAACCGACGACAACGGCAACTATGAATTCGGGAATGTTAAGCCCGGCCGTTACAAAGTGTCAGCGGAGAAAACAGGATTTTCCAATGCGCTGGCGGAAGGCTTTACGGTAAATGTTGGCGCTCGTCAGCGTGTCGACTTGACCATGGCGGTCGGCCAGGTCGTCGAGACCGTCAATGTGACGTCAGCAGTCTCTCTCGTCGAATCCGATTCCAGCCAGCGGAACCAGGTCATCGAAGAAAAGAAGATCGTGGAATTGCCCCTGAACGGGCGTAATTACTCGGATCTTGCGCTCTTGTCAGCCGGAGTTCGACGCTCCGCCTATGCGGTGGCCAACCCTCCGCGCGAAGGCGCTTTCAACGTCAACGGTCAGCGAAGCACGTTTAACAATTTCCTGCTGGACGGTGTCGACAACAACTCTTACGGAACTAGCAATCAGGGCTTCAGCAATCAGGTGGTGAATCTTCCACCCGACGCGATTCAGGAGTTTCGCATCGTCACCAACAACATGAGCGCTGAGTATGGCCGAACTTCAGGCGCTGCGATTAACGCCGCGATGAAGAGCGGTACCAACGAAATACATGGCACGCTTTGGGAATTCTTTCGCAACGACAAGCTGAATGCAGTTGGGTTCTTCTCGCCGCCCGGAGGTCAAAAACAGCTCCTCAAGCGGAATCAGTTTGGTGGTGTTCTCGGGGGCCCGCTTGTCAAGGATCGTGCGTTCTGGATTGTCGACTATGAGGGCTTCCGGGAGCGTGTTGGAACCATCTCGACGGCAAATCTTCCGAGCGTAA
>JACMLA010000220.1 GCA_014379815.1 Bryobacteraceae bacterium
GCGACGATCGTCCGCGAAGTGGACCAGGTGGAACAGGAACCAAACGGCCATTCCGTCCCGCTGGCCCCCGACCTCCATCAGGAGACCGCGGGCAGCGTGGAGGAGATCGAATCCACGACCGGCCGCGAAGTGGACCAGGTGGAACAGGAACGAAACGGCCATTCCGCCCCGGCGGAGCCAGACCTCCAGGCGGTTCAGGCCGGCCACCAGGCCGTGGTGACGACCGACCTCCCGCAGGTGGAGCGGGGCGTGGGCCCCGTCGCGGACCCGGTGGTGCTTCCGGTGGTGGCGGGCGACGTGGGCCGTCCACGCCACCCCGCAAAAGAAGCTAAACTGGCGTGCCTTACGGTCGTCCTGCGCGGCCAATATCCCACCGCAGGCCGGTGCGCCAGAGGCGTGGTGCACCGATCAGCGGGACTGGACTGAAGCCAGTCAGATACTGGCGTGCCGACAGGTTCTCAATCTCCGTAGTGAACGTGAACCCTGCTTTCAGAGATTGAGCAAACGCAAATTGCAGCGTACTGAAGCCCGGTAAGACAAAGAGATTGCGGTCGTCTTCAAGCTGTAAGGAGAACGCTCTTACTCCCATCGACGCCAGTGTGCCTCGCCTGCTGTACGTCACCTGTGCTGTGCCACTGTTGCGCGGAACCTGAGGGATTCGTTCGCCGCTACCGAAACGTGAGTCAACGTAAAGGTAGGCGAGTTCCCCCGTCAGATTTCTCCATTGCTGCCGGACATTCATATCCAGACCCCGCGACAAAGCGGACGCAGCGTTCTGCCTCTGCCGGGTAATCAACATGGGTGTGGACTGCAAAGTGACATTGGTGATGATGTTACTCAGGTCATTGCGGAACAGACTGACCGCAACGCGAGTGGTCTCCCCGACATAGTCCATCCCAGCTTCTGAACCGAACAGCGTTTCCGGCAATAACGCAGCGTTTGGCAGAGTTTCTGCATTGCCTTGTCGAAACGGACGATACAGCTCATTCAGAGTGGCTGCGCGAAAGCCGCGATACACTGAGCCGCGTGCGCGCCAGGCACCACGGCCCAGAACCAGACCTGTGCTCGGTGAGAAGAAGCGACTGTCCGATCCGGCAAACTGATTTCTCGCGCCGAGAAACAGCTTGAGTGGACCGTAGGTCAGATCGCTCTGCAGGAACGTTCCATGCTGCAACTGAGAACCGCCTCCAACGCGCGATCCTACCGGCAGGCGGTCCGTGCTCACACCTTCGACACGCTGTGCATCGGCGCCTCCCAGGAGGCTCCAATTGCTTCCCCGATGGGACCAGATACCGGCTGCACCAACCGCCTCCGACGGCACCTGTTGTGTGGATGTCAGCGTTTCCGTATTTCTGTTCGCAGCTACAGCACTGAATGTAGCGCGGTATTCCTCCCGCGTGTGGTAGCCGAGAATGCTGACTGTATCGCGAGTCCAGTTGTGCGCATAGTTCGCGGCTAGTGTCCCAAGGGATGTCGAGTTACGCGTCAGGACTGTCCCGTTGGCTCGCTCTTCTGCCAGAACGTCGAGCCGCACGAAGAGTCGGTTTGTGTCCCCCAACCAGTCGAAGCGAGTATTGCCGGAAACAAAACGAACGTTGGCTGGTGTATCTACCCGGCCTCGCCTGTCGTCCCGAATGATGTAATATCCGTCAGTCGTAAATGCCCGCACATTCGAGGACAAACCCCATTTCTGCCGCACCAGCCACGATCCGCCTGCAGAGAGGTTGTGGGTTTCGCGGTTGCCGCCCTCATAGCTGGCAGATCCCCACCGCCCAACCGGCCTCGAGAACAAGTTCAGTGCACCTGACATGGCGCGATCGCCAAAAACGCTGGTAGAGGCTCCGCGAGTGACTTCCACCCTCTCCAGTTCTGCCGGCGACACCCTCGTCCAGTAAACCCAGCCTCCAAACGGATCGTTCAAAGGAACGCCGTCCCAAAGCACCAGAGATCGCGAGGCCCCGCTGGAGCCGAGTCCTCGTAAGGACACACCCTGCGTTGTAGGATTCGCGACTAAACTGGAGGAGCGCCGAAACAGGGAGAAGCCAGGGATTGCTCTCAGGCGGTCGTCTATGTTGACTCCAGGCTGCTCGGCAAGACGACGCCTAGTGATGACGCTGGTATAGCCGGGTGTCTCGGTCTCAATTTGGTCGATGACCGTAATGGAGGACTGAACAGGCTCGAGTACGGGAGGTTTGTCTGGATCAGGCTCCGCGGGTTTCTGCGGAGCGGACGTAGCCGGAAGCGTCAGGCAAAGCAGGAGCAGACCAGCCGCTCGCAGTCGCATCCTCCGGGCGGGCGCTGACAGCAATCGAAATGTTTCGGTCATCCGGGGTTAACAGGCGAGCGCCAAAAACCGGCTCCACCAATGCAAGGTACCTGAGTACATCGTAAACCGCGACCTCATCCGGAACGCGCCGGTCAAATCTTTGTGTAAGGATGCGAACCGGATTGCCCTGTTCGTGAAGACTCCAGACAAGGTAGGAGCAGCAGTCGACAGCCATTTCGAACCAGTCGTGAGAGGCAGACAGGGGCAGGTGCAGATCGAGAAAAATCGTAACAGTCTGGTCTTGTTCGCTGGCGTATTCGCGTATCTGCAGATCGCCCGTATGAGCAGTGGCTTTCCAGTCGACATGTCGTGCGCTTTCCATCGCGACATACGGCCGGATGCGATAGAAATCACTTCCGCGTCCTCGCACTTGTGCATCGATCTCTCCGCGGATGTCGTCGAAAGCAATTTCGAATCCAGGCTGTGGGTCGATAGCCGGATAGACCAAAACCTCGTGCTCCAGCCGGACCTGCGCCCGCCTGTGTGTGAATCCAAATGGAAAGCGGCTCTCGAACCAAAACACGTTCTCTTTGTGCAAGCCCCGGTCGGAGAAGTACAACTCCACAGAGTCCACCAGAGTGGCCCTTGGTGGGAGGACCGGTACGTAGATCGCACGGCGAAGTCCGGTACCCGGCGACCCTGTCACTTGCAGAGAAAAAGACGGGTTGATCCACTTGCGATTTTTCAATCGCAGACGTGCGTGTACGGTACGCCGTGCCGCAACATGCTCCGGGATGTCCAGGTTCAGCTCAAGACCTGCGAGCCCGAGCCGGCTGACAAAGCCGGAAATCAGCATGGTCGCAAGCAGCGCGGCGAACAGCAGAAACAAGAGATTATTAGCCGATGCGAACGCAGCCAGACCGACTACGGCGACTGTAACGGTAAACACAAAACCGAGTTTGGTTATGTGTTGACGCATCTTCGGGTCCAGCGCATCCCGGATTTTTTCCCAAAGTTCGCGGACCATTTCTAACGCCATTATGGTTACATAACCCTACGTTCTTCGCCTGTTACGCTGGGCCTCAGTGACGCGCACGGTGCAGGTCAATGGTCATGAAGTGGTGGTGGATCTTAGTGACGACTCGGCAGTCGAGGCAGAGTCGGGCTTGTGGAGCGTCATCCTGAATGGCCGGTCATTCGAAGTCTCGATCGGTGAAGACGGGGTTGCCTATGTTGACGGACAGCGCGTGACCGTGCAGGTGAACGATCCGCGCGCGCCCCGGAAGCGAGTGGGCGGCGGTA